>DASYBR010000042.1:0-18414 GCA_036500645.1 Mycobacterium sp.
CAGCTGCGGCAATGGGCGCAACAACGGTCGGCCGCGCTGGAGATCCCGGTCGTCGCGCTGGAGGCGTACGCGTACGCCGCTCGGGTCGCCGAAGTCGAGAACCCCAAATGCCACATCGCGTGGACGACGCTGGCGGGCATCGGACAGGTCGAGAGCCACCACGGCACCTACCGGGGCGCGCGGCTGGCGCCCAACGGAGACGTCAGCCCCCCGATTCGCGGTGTTCGCCTGGACGGCAGCGGTGGCACGCTGCGCATTGTCGACAGTGCGGAAGATGTGACGGACGGCGACGGGGTGACGCGAGCCATGGGACCGATGCAGTTCATCCCGGAGACCTGGCGGCTCTATGGTGTCGACGCTCACAATGACGGCCGTGTCAGCCCGGACAACATCGACGACGCGGCGCTGGCCGCGGCGGGGTATCTGTGTTGGCGTGGTAAGGATCTCGCGACACCGCGAGGATGGATAACCGCGCTGCGGGCCTACAACAACTCCGGCGTGTACGCGCGGGCGGTCCGGGACTGGGCGACCGCTTATGCGGCGGGTCACCCGCTGTAGCAGGATGTATCGCTGACCCAAGCCTTACGCTAAGGGCGGCCGGGGGCCAGCCCCTGAGCTTGCTACGGCGACTTTGGCCGGCGAACGCACGCACCGGCTACGACGCAAGGAGAACCCAGTGCCGATTATCGAGCAGGTCGGGGCCCGCGAAATCCTGGATTCCCGCGGCAACCCGACAATCGAGGTCGAGATAGCTCTCATCGACGGAACGTTTGCTCGCGCAGCGGTTCCGTCCGGCGCGTCGACCGGCGAGCACGAGGCAGTCGAGTTGCGCGACGGCGGCGAGCGTTACGGCGGCAAGGGCGTGCAGAACGCGGTGCAGGCCGTGCTCGACGAGATCGGGCCCGCGGTGATCGGACTCAACGCCGACGACCAGCGGCTGGTGGACCAGGCGCTGGTAGACCTCGACGGCACCCCGGACAAGTCCCGGCTGGGCGCCAACGCCATCCTGGGCGTTTCGCTGGCCGTCGCCAAGGCGGCCGCCGACTCCGCCGAGCTGCCGCTGTTCCGCTACCTCGGCGGGCCGAACGCGCACATCCTGCCGGTGCCGATGATGAACATCCTCAACGGCGGCGCCCACGCGGACACCGCGGTCGACATCCAGGAGTTCATGGTGGCGCCGATCGGCGCCCCCAGCTTCACCGAGGCGCTGCGCTGGGGCGCCGAGGTGTACCACGCGCTCAAGTCCGTGCTGAAGAAGCAAGGGCTGTCCACCGGCCTGGGTGACGAGGGCGGTTTCGCCCCGGACGTGGCCGGCACCACCGCTGCGCTGGACCTGATCGGTTCGGCCATCGAGTCGGTGGGCTTCAAGCTTGGTGCCGATGTCGCGCTGGCGCTCGACGCCGCGGCCACCGAGTTCTACAAGAGTGGCACCGGCTACGCCTTCGAGGGAACGACGCGCACGGCCGAGCAGATGACCGATTTCTACGCCGGCTTGCTGGGCTCCTATCCGCTGGTGTCCATCGAAGACCCCCTGTCCGAAGACGATTGGGACGGCTGGGCGACGCTGACGGCGTCGATCGGCGATCGGGTGCAGATCGTCGGTGACGACATCTTCGTCACCAACCCCGAGCGGCTCGAAGAGGGCATCGACAAGGGCGTGGCAAATGCCTTGCTGGTCAAGGTAAACCAGATCGGCACGCTGACCGAGACGCTGGATGCCGTCGCGCTGGCTCATCACAGCGGATACCGCACGATGATGAGTCACCGCAGCGGTGAGACCGAAGACACCACCATCGCCGACCTTGCGGTGGCCGTCGGCAGTGGGCAGATCAAGACCGGTGCGCCCGCCCGCAGCGAGCGCGTCGCCAAGTACAACCAGTTGCTGCGGATCGAGGAGGCGCTCGGCGACGCCGCCCGCTATGCCGGCGATCTGGCCTTTCCGCGATACGCACCGGACCCGAAATAGGTTGAAATAGCTTGGCCGCCAAGCCCGATCCGAAGCGCCGTTCCCCGGCATCGCGCCCGGGAAAAGCCGGTGCCTCGGTTCGGGGACGCAAGCCGGCCAAGCCGTCGCAAACCGCGACCCACACCACCCGCAGCACGACAAGGACACTGGCCGAGCATGTCGTCGAGCCGATCAAGCGCCAAGCCGCCGAATCCCTCGAGCAGCGGTCCGAGCAGCGGCTGGGTTTCACCGCGCGGCGCGCGGCGGTGTTGGCCGCGTTGGTCTGCGTGTTGACGTTGACGATCGCCGGCCCGGTGCGCACGTACTTCGCCCAGCGCACCGAGATGAATCAGTTGGTCGCCAGCGAGGCCGCGTTGCGCGCTCAGATCGCCGACCTCGAGCAGCGAAAGGCCAAACTCGGTGACCCGGCTTATATTGCGGCGCAGGCCCGCGAGCGACTCGGCTTCGTCAAGCCCGGAGACATCCCGTTCCAGGTTCAGCTTCCGGCGGCTGCGGCGCCGACGCAGCCGGGATCCCAGTCGGCGAAGCCGGCCAACAACGATCCCTGGTACACGTCGCTGTGGCACACCATCGCCGACGCCCCGCACCTGCCACCGGCCAACGTGCCTCCACCGGAAGCCCCGCCCCCGGCCGCACCGAACCCCGCCCAGCCCGGTGGTTGATCGTGCCGATCTCGAGGCCGTGGCGCGTCAGCTCGGACGGGAGCCGCGTGGTGTGCTGGAGGTCGCCTACCGCTGCCCCAGCGGCGAGCCCGGCGTGGTGAAGACCGCACCGAAACTTCCTGACGGCACGCCCTTTCCAACGCTGTACTACCTGACGCACCCGGTCCTGACGGCCGCCGCGAGCAGGCTCGAGACGACGGGATTGATGCGCGAGATGAGCGAGCGACTGCAGCAGGACCCCGAATTGGCGGCGGCGTATCGGCGGGCCCACGAATCGTACTTGGCCGAGCGGGACGCGATCGAATCGTTGGGCACCACCTTCTCGGGCGGGGGAATGCCGGACCGGGTCAAGTGCCTGCACGTGCTGATCGCGCACTCGCTGGCCAAGGGGCCAGGGTGCAATCCGCTCGGCGACGAGGCGCTGGCGATCCTGGCCGCCGAGCCGGCGATGGCCGACGTTTTGGTGGCCGGCCAGTGGTGAGCAGACTGGCGGGAATCGACTGCGGCACCAACTCAATTCGCTTGCTGATCGCCGACGCAAGCGATGGCCGGCTGCGCGATGTGCATCGCGAGACGCGGATCGTGCGGCTGGGTCAGGGCGTGGACGCGACGGGTGAGTTCGCGCCCGAGGCGATCGCCCGAACCCGGGCCGCGTTAACGGACTACGCTTCTCTGCTTCAACAGCACAACGTCAGGCGGGTGCGGATGGTGGCCACCTCGGCCGCCCGCGATGTCGCCAACCGGGAGGATTTTTTCGCGATGACCGCCGAGGTACTCGGCGCCGTGATTCCCGGCGCGGTGGCCGAGGTGATCACCGGCGCCGAAGAGGCCGAGTTGTCGTTTCGCGGAGCCGTCGGCGAACTCGACAGTGCAGCAGGACCTTTCGTCGTTGTCGACTTGGGCGGCGGCTCCACCGAGATCGTGGTCGGTGGGGGACCGGCCGGAGACCAGGTGACGGCGAGCTACTCGGCAGACATCGGTTGTGTCCGGTTGACGGAACGCTGCCTGCATTCGGACCCGCCCACGCCCGAAGAGGTGGCGGCGGCCCGGCAGGTGGTGCGCGAAAAGCTCGGCGTGGCATTGGGCGTGGTGCCCGTCGAGGGGGCCAGGACCTGGGTCGGAGTGGCCGGCACGATGACCACGCTGTCCGCGCTGGCCCACAACATGAAGACATATGACTCTGCGGCCATTCATCTTTCGCGGGTATCCGGCAGCGACCTGCTGGCGGTGTGCGAGCGCCTGATCGCCATGACGCGATCGGAGCGCGCGGCGCTGCCGCCGATGCATGAGGGGCGGGCCGACGTGATCGGCGGGGGCGCGATCGTGGTCGAGGAGCTGGCCCGCGAGTTGCGCGCCCGCGCCGACATCGACGAGTTGACCGTCAGCGAACACGACATCCTGGACGGGATCGTGTTGTCGATCGCCGGTTAGGTCACGCCTATCCCACGCGTTTCCGCGGGAGTGGACCCACCTTTTGCCCGCCTCACAGCGACAACCGTGGTCGTTGTCATACCCTGGTGCGACCGTTGGAAGATGAACCATCAACTCAAGGGGATCGAGCTTCGGTACGTGCTCGCGATGCACCTGGCGCTCCACGGACCGGCCACTATTACCGAACTGATTGATGCGCTTGGCTGGCATGGCTTTTGCGTCCGTGGCAGGGCGTCCAAGGCCGTATCGGATGCGTTGCGTTGGGAGGTGGAGCGGGGCAGGGTGAACCGGCTGGCTCGTGGCCGGTACGGACCGGGTTACATGCCGCGCTCGACGGAGTACCGGATTCACCAGCGCGTGTTGGCGTTGCGTGAAGCGGCGAGTTGTCGCTGTGAGGCGGGCAAATGGTCGATTCCCGCCTGACGCGGGTCGGCGGCTCACGCCTCGAATCGGTAACCCATACCGGATTCGGTCAACAGGTGCTTGGGATGCGAAGGGTCATCCTCGAGCTTGCGGCGCAGCTGCGCCAAATAGACCCGCAGGTAATGGGTTTCGGTTGCATAAGCCGGCCCCCACACCTCCTTGAGGAGCTCTTCGCGGCCAACGAGTTTGCCGCGGTTGCGGACCAGCACTTCGAGCATCCCCCACTCGGTGGGCGTGAGGTGGACCTCGGCGCCGTTCTTGGTGACCTTCTTGGCGGCCAGGTCGACCCGAAATGATTCCGTTTCGATCACCGGCTGCTCCAGTTCGGACGCCGCGGTGTTGCGGCGGATCGCGGCGCGCAGCCGAGCCAGAAACTCGTCCATCCCAAAGGGTTTGGTGACGTAGTCGTCGGCGCCGGCGTCCAGGGCCTCGACCTTGTCGGACGAGTCGGTTCGCGCGGACAACACGATCACCGGCGCGGTGAGCCAACCTCGCAGGCCCGCCAGCACGTCGATGCCGGATATGTCGGGTAGACCGAGGTCGAGGATCACCACGTCAGGTTTGTGCTCGGCGGCGGCGCGCAACGCGCCGGAGCCGGTGGACGCGGTGACGACCTCGTAGCCGCGCACGGACAGGTTGATGCGCAGCGCACGCAGGATCTGCGGCTCGTCGTCGATCACCAGCACGCGGGTCACAACGCACCTACCGGTTGTGGCGCAGCCAGATCCACCACCACGGTGAGACCACCGCCCGGAGTGTCGGTGGCCTGAATGGTGCCGCCCATAGCTTCGACGAAACCGCGTGCCACCGACATTCCGAGGCCCACGCCGGTGGTGTTGTCCTGATCCCCGAGCCGCTGAAACGCCGCGAAGACCTGTTCCTCTGTCCCGTGCGGAATCCCGGGGCCTTCGTCGATGACGTTGATCAGCACGCGATGACCCACCCGCCCCGCATTGACCCGCACCACACAGTCGGGTGCATAGCGCAGGGCGTTGTCGATCAGGTTGGCCATAACTCGTTCCAGCAGTCCGGCATCGGCGTACACCACGGCGTCACCCATATCGACCTTGACGCGATCGATGGCGGATCGCGAGAAACCTGTCGCGCCCTTGCCGATGCTGACCAAAGCGCGTTGCACCGTCTCCTCGAGGTACACCCGATGCAGATCCGGATACACCACCCCGGCGGCCAGGCGTGAGGAGTCGAGCAGGTTTCCGACCAGCGCGGTCAGCTGGTCGATCGATTCCTCGATGGTGGCCAGCAATTCCGCGGTGTCTTCCGGGGAGAAGGCGACGTCTTCGGCCCGCAGACTGGACACCGCGACCTTGGCCGCCGCCAGTGGCGTGCGCAGGTCGTGGCTGACCGCGGAAAGCAGGGAACGCCGCAACTCGTCGGCCCGCATGATGGCCTCGGCCCGGCCGGCCTCTTCAGCCAGTTCACGCTGCCTGATCAAACCGGCCGCCTGCTTGGCTACCGCGCTGAGCACCCGGCGGTCCCGGGCGGAGAGCTTCCTGCCCGCCAGCAGCATCCAGAACTCGTCGTCGCCGACTTCGATTGCGGTGTCGGCGGTGTCGACGGTGACACACGGATCTCTGCCCACGCAGGCGACGACGTCGCTCTTCTTGCCGTCGGCGCGCTGCTCCTCGGTGGGTTCCCGCAGCATGGTGACCGTGCGCTGTGCGTAGGTCTCTCGGACACGCTCGAGCAGTGTTTCGAGGTCGGCGCCGCGCAACACCGAACCCGCGAACAGCGTCAGCAGCTCGGCCTCCTGCGAGGCGCGGCGGGCCTCCCGGGACCGTTTGGCCGCACTGTTGACCACCACCGCGACCGCGACCGCGATGAGCAGCAGCACCAGTTCGGTGATGGCGTTGTTGGGTTCGGCGATGGTGAAGCTGTGCCGTGGCGCTATCAGATAATAATTCAGCAACAGGCCGGACAGCACCGCCGAAAGAGCCGCGGGCGCAACACCTCCCAATAGTCCGACCAGTAGCACTCCGACGAAGAACAGAGCGCTCTCGCCGCCGTTATCCAGATACCGGTCCAGCAGCGTGACCGTGATCGCGCAGATGGCCGACGGCACGATGAAGGCGGCCAGCCACGACGTCACCCGACGTTCGCGGGGCGAGAACGACCCCGCCCGGAAGCCGCGTTTGGATTCCTCGTGGGTAACGAGGTGTACGTCGATCTTTGCCGACATCTCGACGATCCTCGCCCCGATGCCCTCCTCAAAGACGCGCGCCCACCGTGTCCGTCGAGACGTGCCGATTACCAATTGGGTGGCGTTCATTTCGCGGGCGAAATCCAGTAGCGCCGCGGGCACGTCGTCGCCGACCACGGTGTGCAGAGAGGCGTCGAGGCTGTTCGCCAGCTCACGAATCTTCGCCATGCGAACCTCTGACAGGCCGGCGAGCCCGTCACCGCGGATCACATGCACCACCATGAGCTCGGCGCTGGACTTGGAGGCGATGCGGGAGGCCCGCCGCACCAGGGTCTCCGACTCGGCACCGCCGGTGACGGCCACGACGACTCGCTCGCGGGCTTCCCACATGTCGGTGATCTTGTTCTCAGCACGATATTTCACCAGCGCCGTGTCGACCTGATCAGCTAACCATAGCAGCGCCAATTCCCTCAGTGCGGTGAGGTTTCCGCGGCGGAAGTAGTTGGACAGCGCCGCGTCGATGCGTTCCGGTGCGTAGACATTTCCGTGAGAAAGCCTGCGACGCAATGCCTCTGGCGTGATATCGATCAGCTCGACCTGCGCCGCCTGCCTTACGATCGAATCCGGAACTGTCTCTTTCTGTTCGATGCCGGTGATTTGGGCGACGACGTCGTTGAGGCTCTCCAGGTGCTGGACATTGACGGTGGAAATCACTGTGATTCCGGCGTCCAGCAGCTCCTCGACGTCTTGCCATCGCTTGGCGTTCTTGCTGCCCGGTGTATTGGTGTGCGCGAGTTCGTCGACGAGGACGACTTGGGGGCGGCGCTCGAGGACCGCCGGCACGTCGAGTTCGGCGAACGTGCCGCCACGGTATTCGATATAGCGCGGCGGAATGAACTCGATGCCCTCAAGCAAATCAGCGGTTTTCGATCTTCCGTGGGTCTCGATCACGCCCGCCACAACATCGGTCCCGCGTTCCAGCCGTCGATGCGCCTCGCCGAGCATTGCATACGTCTTGCCGACACCGGGAGCCGCACCGAGGTAGATGCGCAGCTCCCCCCGCTTGGGATGGTGGTCGCGGAGGCTGACGTCGCTCACGTCAACCATCATCCCCCCAAGGAGTTAGCTCGAGACGGGATATTGGTGGTCGAGTTGCAGGTTGAGTTGCAGCACGTTCACGCATGGTTCGCCGAGGAACCCAAGGTCGCGGCCACTGCGGTAATGCGCCAGGACGGCGCGTATCTGATCCGGGCTGACGTGCCTCGCCTTGGCCACCCTGTTGACCTGGATATCGGCATACCCTGCGGAGATGTCCGGGTCGAGGCCGCTCCCGCTGGCGGTGACGGCGTCGGCCGGAACGACCGGGCTGGCGGGCGCGGTGCCGCGAATGGGCACGATCTGGCCAATCGAATAGTCGTCTCCGTACTTGGCGCACTCAACGCGGACACCCTCGTAGATGGTCAGGAACGGCGCCTGGGCCGACTGGCACGGTTCGTTGACGCTGACCACCTTGGTGGGGTGGATGACGTTTCCGCGCGAGTCGCGAGGGCCGATCACCGAGAGCACCGCACCGACACCACCCCCGGTGCAGAACGGACGTGACCCGTCCACACCTTCGAGTTGGCCCACCGCGGCGCTGCGCGCGCACACAGTCGTAAGCAGGCTCGGCTTGAAGCCCGCGTCCGACGCGGACTTGCCGGCCGCCAGTTGCGACGGGTCGGCGGCCGTGTCGACGATGCTTTCCGGCCCGAGGTTGCTCGCGCCCGACGATGTCGGGTCGTAGCCGTTGCCGGCCGCCGACGGGCGGCTCTGGAAGTACTTCGGCAGTGCGTTGCCGTCCTTGTCGGTGAAAAGCTGACCGATCAGGCGGCTGCCGACCGGCTTGCCGTTGGCGGTGAGTATCGACCCTTCGGCCTTGTCGTGCAGCCCCGGCAGCTGGGCGACAAGCCATATGAACAGTGGATAGGCGAGACCGGTGACCACTGTCAGCACCAGAAGCGCGCGGAAGGCCGCCCAGTGCATGCGAACAAAACTCGAAAAGAACATGTCAGGACATCCCTGGGACGAATTGGACGATCAGGTCGATGAGTTTGATTCCGATGAACGGGGCGACGATGCCGCCGAGGCCATAGATGTAAAGGTTGCGGCTCAACAGCTTTGACGCGCTGCTCGGCGTATAGCGCACCCCGCGCAGTGACAGCGGAATCAGCATGACGATGACGATCGCGTTGAAGATGACCGCCGACAGGATCGCCGACTGCGGGCTGTGCAGCCGCATGATGTTGACCATGTCCAGCCCGGGGAACAGCGCGACGAACATCGCCGGGATGATCGCGAAGTACTTCGCGATGTCGTTGGCGATCGAGAACGTGGTCAGCGCCCCGCGAGTGATCAGCAGCTGCTTGCCGATCTCGACGATCTCGATCAGCTTGGTGGGGTCGGAGTCGAGGTCGATCATGTTACCGGCCTCTTTGGCGGCCGATGTGCCGGTGTTCATCGCCACACCGACGTCGGCTTGAGCCAGCGCGGGCGCGTCATTGGTGCCGTCGCCCGTCATCGCGACCAGCTTGCCGCCCTCTTGTTCACGCTTGATCAGCGCGAGCTTGTCCTCCGGAGTGGCCTCGGCGAGGAAGTCGTCCACGCCGGCCTCGTCGGCAATGGCCTTGGCGGTCAACGGGTTATCACCGGTGATCATCACCGTTCGAATGCCCATCTTGCGCATCTCGTCGAAGCGCTCACGCATGCCCTGCTTGACGACGTCCTTCAGGTGGATGACACCCAACACCCTCGCCTCGCCGTTCATACTCTCCCCGACGACCAATGGCGTGCCGCCGCCGGCGGAGATCCCGTCGACGATCTCGCCGAGCTGGTGGGGAACCTTGGCGCCTTGGCTGCGAACCCATTCCGCGACCGAGTTGGCCGCGCCCTTGCGCAGCAGATGCCCGTCCAGGTCGACGCCCGACATTCGGGTGGCGGCGGAGAATTCCACCCAGTGGGCTTGCGAGAGTTCGCCGGAAGTGCGGGCGCGCAGTCCAAAGTGCCGCTTGGCGTACACGACGATCGAGCGCCCTTCGGGCGTTTCGTCGGCGAGGCTGGATAGCTGTGCGGCATCGGCCAATTGGTCGGAGGTGACTCCGTCGAGGGGCACGAACGCGGCCGCCTGGCGGTTGCCGAGTGTGATGGTGCCAGTCTTGTCGAGCAGCAGCGTGTTGACGTCCCCCGCGGCTTCGACCGCGCGCCCGGACATGGCGAGCACGTTGCGCTGCACCAGCCGGTCCATGCCGGCGATGCCGATGGCCGACAGCAGCGCGCCGATCGTGGTGGGGATCAAGCACACCAGTAGCGAGACCATCACGATGCCGGTGACACCGTTGGTGTTGAGCGCCTGGGTATCTGGGACGCCCGGATTGTTCACCTTGGAGTAGATCGCCAGCGGCTGCAGGGTCGCGACGGCAAAGACGAAGATGATCGTCAACGCGGCCAGCAGGATGTTCAGCGCGATCTCGTTCGGGGTCTTCTGCCGGTTGGCACCCTCGACGAGCGCAATCATCCGGTCGATGAAGCTCTCGCCGGGCTTTTGGGTGATCTTCACGACGATCCGGTCGCTCAGCACGGTGGTGCCGCCGGTGACCGCCGAGCGATCACCGCCCGACTCGCGGATCACCGGTGCTGACTCACCGGTGATCGCCGATTCATCCACCGAGGCAATGCCTTCCACCACGTCGCCGTCACCCGGAATCACCTCACCGGCCTCGACCACGACGATGTCGCCCAGCTGCAGCAGCGGTGCGGCAACTTCCTCCACGCTTACCGGCACGTCTGGTCGCCAGTCCCTGAGGCGGCGCGCCACCGTCTGGGTCTTGGCCCGGCGCAACGCTTCGGCCTGGGCCTTGCCGCGGCCTTCGGCCACGGCCTCCGCGACATTCGCGAAAAGCACTGTCAGCCATAGCCAGATCACGGTCAACCAGGCGAACCAAGTCGGGTTGATGATCGCCAGCGCGGTGCTCCAGGCGGCGCCGATCTCGACGATGAACATCACCGGGTTGCGCCACAGGGTGCGCGGATTAAGTTTGCGCAGCGCATCCGGCGTCGACCTCCAGAGCATCTTCGGGTCGAGTAAGCCGCCCTGCACCCGATTTTGGCTCGTCGAGGCTGCCGGCTGCACCTGTTCAGTCGAATTGATCATGGTCGCGGTCATCAGTGGATTCCTTCAGCGAGTGGCCCGAGCGCCAGCATGGGCAGGAAAGTGAGGGCAACGAGAATTACCGTGACGGCGGCGACCATTCCGACGAACTGTGGCCGGTGGGTGGGCAGCGTGCCCGCCGATTCCGGCGTGTGGCCTTGTTTGGCCAGCGAACCGGCCAGCGCCAGCGCCAGCACGATCGGCAGAAATCGGCCGAAGACCATCGCCAGACCGAGGGCGGTGTTGTACCAGTTGGTGTTCGCGCTGAGCCCCGCGAATGCCGACCCGTTGTTGTTGGCCGCGGAGGTGAACGCGTACAGAATCTCGGACAACCCATGTGGACCGCTGTTGAGCATCGCCGCGCGTTCACCCGGCAGCGCCATCGCGATCGCGGTGCCGATCAGCACGATCAGCGGCGTGACCAGGAAATAGCTTGCAGCAAGCTTGATTTCGCGGGGGTTGATTTTCTTGCCGAGATATTCCGGTGTGCGCCCGACCATCAGGCCCGCGACGAAGACGGTGATCACCGCCAGTATCAGCATGCCGTACAGACCCGAGCCGGTGCCGCCGGGGGCGACCTCGCCGAGCTGCATGTTGAACATGGTGATCATGCCGCCGAGGCTGGTGTAGGAGTCGTGGAACGAGTCGACGGCACCGGTAGACGTGAGGGTGGTCGAGTCGGCGAACACCGCCGAGTCCGCGATGCCGAACCGCTGCTCCACTCCCTCCATCGCCGTGCCGATCGACGTCGGAACCGTGCCGTGATGCTGCAACTGGAACCACATCATGAACGTCACGCTGATCCCATACAGCGTCGCCATCACCGACGCGATCGCAAAGCCCTGTTTGGCACTGCCCACCATGCGCCCGAACGTGCGCGGCAGTGAGAAGCTGATCACCAGCAGCAGGAAGATCTCCAGCCAGTTGGTCCAGGCGGTCGGGTTCTCGAACGGGTGCGAGGAGTTCGCGTTGTAGAACCCGCCGCCGTTGGTGCCCAGCTCCTTGATCGCCTCCTGGCTGGCGACCGGGCCGCCGGTGATGGTCTGCTGGCCGCCGCCGAGGGTGGTGGCAACCTGGTCGTGTAGGTGGAAATTCTGGATCGCGCCACCCGCGATCAGCAGGATCGCGCCGACGATCGAGATGGGCAACAGGATCCGGAGCACCGTGCGCACCAGGTCGACCCAGAAGTTCCCCAGATCGCCGGTGCGCCTGCGGGCGAAGCCGCGCACCAGCGCGATCGCCACCGCCATACCGACGGCGGCCGAGACGAAGTTCTGCACCGCCAGCCCGGCCATCTGCACGAGGTGACCGTCCGTGGACTCACCGGAGTAGTTCTGCCAGTTGGTGTTGGTGATGAAGCTTACGGCGGTGTTCCACGCCAACGGAGGAGTCATTTTCGTGGCCGGATCGTGCAGATGCAACGGCAACGCGCCCTGCACGAGCTGGAACACGAACAGAAACAGAATGCTGATCGACGAGAACGCCAGCACGCTTCGGGCGTAGGCGCCCCAAGTCTGCTCCGAGCGGGAATCGACGCCGATCAACCGGTAGATCACCCGCTCGACGGAGGAGTCTTTCTCCGACGTGTACACCCGATACATGTAGTCGCCGAACGGCACATGTACCACCACCAGGGCCGCGACGAGAACGACGAGGAAGATGATCCCCGCTGTAGTTGTGCTCACTAGAACCGCTCCGGGAACAGCAGGGCGCAGCCGAGAAACACCGCGAGAAGGACGGAAAGCGCCAAGCCGACAACGTTTTCGTAGTTCACAGTCGCTCGACCAACTTCTGCGCCAGGCCGAGTACGGCGAATACCGCCACCGTCAGCAGGACGTAGATCAACACGCCCATCTTGTCTCCATTCCGCGCTAATCACGTGCATTCGAAAGCACCTCTTCGAGGCAGCCACAGCGCAGTCCCGGAGGCAAGGTCAACTCGAAGTTAGCTGGGACCGACGCGGGAAGCCCGTTGGTTGACGCTTTCCTAACGCGGTGGAAGGGCACATTTACGCTTTCTTTACGGCCCGCTCCGGGCTCGGTGCCCAACCGGCACACGGTACTCCCAATCACTAACCGCGACAAGGACTATGCAGCCGATTGCGTCGCATAAATGTTGGCGTTGAAGACCGTATGAATGCCGTTAGCATCGCCGCCGGCGCCACCAAATACGCGTACACCGAAGGGATGCGAAGCGCCGGACATCGAAATGTTCAAAGCCGAGGTTTTCAGCCGGATGTATCCGGGCCGGGCTTGTGGTCACGGCTGCTCGACGGCTCGCGTTCGTGGGGATCGTATGACGCCACGGTCAGCCGATACGGTGTCCGGCGCTATCAATTGATCCTCTATCCGCCGGGCTGCAGCACCTCCGATCGGCGGCTGGCGCGGTTGTGGCGGGGCTGGCCGCTCACCGGCGCCGCGCTCGTGCTGATCGCGCTGATGCTGCTCGGTGACGCGGCAGCCGAGCCCATTACGGTGCTGGCAGTCGCCGTGGCCGCCTACGTGAGCATCGGGGTGTTGCTCTTCCTGCGGGCCGGCCCCGTTCGTGTCCGAGTCAGGTCCATGTCGGTCATCCTCATGCCGGGAATCGCCGACGAGTGCGAGGTAGGCAAGTACATCGAATGGAAAGCCTTGGTGCACAAGTTGAATCGGTCCGACCGCATGTTGGCCATGGGTGCGATCTCACCCGTGGAGCATGAAGCCACCTGGTGGCAGGCCTACGACCGGCTGGAAGCGAGGAGTCATGTCTGACGCGCCGTCGCAGATCCCGGAGGCGATCGCCGCGGCAGCGGTCCTGCTGTCTGTCTACTTCTGGGGCCGACACGCTAATCGCGGTCAGGGACCGGATCTTCGATCATCGGCAGCCGTACCCGGAAAACCGTTCGGCCCTCGGTGGATTCGGCGGTGACCGACCCGTGATGGGCCTTGACGATCGAACTGACGATAGCCAGGCCCAGCCCATTGCCGGAACCGTTGGTCCGTGACCTGTCCGCGCGGACGAAGCGCTCGAACAGGTTGTGGAGCAGATCGGGGTCGATGCCCGGCCCGTCGTCGGCGACGGTCAGCTCCGCATTGGGTCCATCGGGATCGCTGCGGCGGCAGGTGATTCCGGCCGTCACCGTGACGCCGGGCGGTGTGTGTACCCGGGCGTTGCTGAGCAGATTGCTGACCAGTTGGTGTAGCCGGGCGTGGTCCCCACTGACCCAGACCGGCCCGTCGGGCAGGTCCTTGACCCAGTGGTGTGTCGACGCCGCGACCGCCGTGTCGTTCACTGCGTTGACGACGAGTTCCGCCAGGTCGACGTCTTCGGTCTCCAAGTCTTGGCCCTCACCAAGGCGGGATAGCAGCAGCAGCTCGTCGACGAGCAACGTCATTCGGCGCGCCTCCGATTCGATACGGGCCAGCGCGTATTCGGTGGTCGGCGGCAGCGCCGAACTGTCCTGGCGGGTCAGTTCGGCGTAACCCTGAATCGCCGCGAGGGGGGTTCGCAGCTCATGACTGGCGTCGGTGATGAACTGCCGCATCCGCAGGTCGGAGTCGGCGCGCTGCGCCAGTGCGCTGTCGACGTTGTCCAGCAACCGATTCAGCGTGTGACCCACGATCCCGACTTCATTCTGGGAGTCGGTGTCCTGCGGTCGCACCCGGACGCTGATCCGATGGTCGTCGTCGGAGAGTGGCATCGCGGCGACTTCCGCGGCAACCGACGCGAGCCGGCGCAGCGGTCGAAGCGTGTACCCGACTACCCACACGGTGAGCCCGGCGGTGACCACCAGAGCCGCCGCGATAAGCACAGTGGTGGTCACCTGTTTGCGGGCGATGATCCGGTCGGCAAGGTTCAGTGACACCCCGGCGACAAGCACGTCGGATCCCTCGATACGGCTGTCGACACGGTAGGAACCCAGGCTGCCGAGGTGTTCGGTCCGTGGCGGGCCGCCGGTCCATTTCTGCGCCTCGATGGCGCGGACCACATCGGCCGACGCGGGTCGCGCTTCGGCTTCGGAGAAGACCGCCGAGCCGATCACGGCGCCGTCGTGCAGTACGACGATGAGGTTCTCCGGCGTCTGATCCGTGAACTGCAGCATCGCCTGCGCCAGCGGCTTTGTTCCGCCGTCCGCCGAATTCTGTTCGCCATTACGGTATTTGGTGTGCGAGTGGCCCAACGCGTCCAAGGAGTCGACGACGTCGGCATCACTCATCGCGGTGACGTAGCCGCGCAGGCTCAGCACGGAGACGATGCCGACCGATATCAGCACCACGCTGACCACAGCCAGTACGCCCACGAGCAACTGGCGGCGCAACGAGCGGGGGAGCCAGCGCGGACGGTCGCGTGATACCGGGTCCCGGTCTTCGGTCATCCCCGGGTCACTGTCGGGTCATTCGGCGGGCCGCAGCATGTATCCGACACCGCGGACGGTGTGGATCATCGGCTCGCGGCCGGAGTCGATCTTTTTGCGCAAGTAGGAGATGTACAGGTCCACGATGCTGGTTCGGCCGGCGAAGTCGTAATTCCAGACGCGGTCGAGGATCTCGGTGCGGCTCAGCGCGCGGCGGGGGTTGCGCATCAGGAAGCGCAGCAATTCGAACTCGGTGGACGACAGCGATACGGGCGTGCCGCCACGGCTGACTTCACGGCTGGCGGTTTCGACTCGTAAATCGCCGACTTTGAGGCTTTCGGCGCTGGGTGTCGGCTGCTGGCCGGAACGTCGCAGCAACCCGCGCAACCGGGCGACCAATTCCTCGAGGCTGAACGGCTTGGTCATGTAGTCGTCGGCGCCCGCGGTGAGGCCGGTCACCCGGTCCATGACCGAATCGCGCGCCGTGAGGAAGAGCGTTGGGGTGTAAGCGTCGGATTGCCGAACCCGTTCCAGAATCCGCAGGCCATCCACGTCGGGAAGCATGATGTCGAGGACCAGCACGTCGGGGCTGACCTTGTCGAACTTGGCCAGCGCCTCACGCCCGTTATGGGCGATGTCGACAACCCAGCCCTCGTAATGCAGCGCCATCTTCACCAGATTGGTCAGCGCCGGCTCGTCGTCCACCAGCAAAACCCGAATAGGTGATCCATCCGGGCGGTAGATCCTTGGCAGCTGTCCAAGGATGGCTTGGCGTGGGCGTTGTCCGCCCGCGTAACCCGACACTGCTGTCATGTTCCTACATTCTGGCAAGCACACACATGATTGTCACGAAGTTCATAGAAACCTCAAATGTAGACGTGTTCGGCAGCTCACATTTGGCACCAAACAAATATGTGTTTCATATGTGTTGTATCAGCCAGCTTGAGATGTTTTCTTTCGCCAAAAATACTGGAACACATAGTCGTTGGTTTGGTATCAGCTGGCGTGTCGGAGGCTAGTGTCTTCAAATCGGCAGCGCAAGAACGGATTTCGTAGATTTCCAGATGCCGCACTTCTGCGAGTTCCGCCGTGGCCTACCGCGTACGCCCGGCGGCGGGGACGAAGATGTCCCGGCGTTCGTTACTTCGAAGTTACGCGATGTTACGAATGTTGGTCATTTGAAATGTTTTTCGTAGTACATCCGTCGAGCGCTAACGCGAAATCGCAATTAGCGTTCCCCGCCGGGTTGCACAACTTCGGCTGGCTCGACCCTTTGACGGTCGCCGAAGACGGAGCCGTCGGCGTTGGCGGCGATTGGTTACGGCCAACGGTCGAGATCGGATTCCGGCCCGCGCCGCGAATTATTTCGCGGTACGCGGCTCGAACGCCACAGGGCGAAACGAAGTGTCGCGCGATATATCCGGCGCTGTGCACCGCATGCGCCACCTCGGGGCGCTTCGAATCGCAACCGTTCGCCGCATCGGACACGGCGCCAGCAAACTCAATCAAGCACTGAGCCAAGGAAAATCATGGATTTCGGCGCGTTGCCTCCGGAAGTAAACTCCGGTCGGATGTATGTGGGAGCGGGGCCGGGGACGCTATTGGCCGCCTCCGCCGCATGGGACTCGCTGGCTGCCGAACTGAGCGCCACCGCCGCGGGCTACGAATCGGTGATCTCGACCCTGACCAATGATTGGCAGGGCCCGACGTCGATGTCGATGGCCGCCGCGGTCGCACCCTATGTGCTGTGGATGCGGGCCACCGCAGAGCAGTGCGAGCAGTCGGCGATTCAGGCGACCGGCGCGGTGGCGGCCTACGAGGCGGCGTACGCGATGACGGTCCCGCCGCCGCTCATCACGGCCAATCGCAGTCAGCTCATGGCGTTGATCGCGACCAATCTGCTGGGGCAGAACACGCCGGCGATCATGGCCACCGAGGCCGAGTACAGCGAAATGTGGGCGCAGGATGCCGCTGCCATGTACAGCTACGCCGCGAGTTCGGCCTCCGCCTCAACCTTCAGCGCGTTCACGCCGCCGCCACAGACGACCAATCCCGGCGGGCTGACCGGGCAGG
Source organism: Mycobacterium sp. (assembly GCA_036500645.1). Classification (GTDB taxonomy): domain Bacteria; phylum Actinomycetota; class Actinomycetes; order Mycobacteriales; family Mycobacteriaceae; genus Mycobacterium. The sequence continues at coordinate 17,230 of DASYBR010000042.1, forward strand.
CCGGCGCGGTCTCGCAGGTGACCGCCACGCACGCCGCCGGCACCGCGCAGAGCGCGTCGTCGCACGCGATGTCCTCCGTGCCGCAAGCGCTGCAGAGCCTGTCGACCCCCGGATCGTCGTCCGGCACGGGCCTATCGCAGGCGGCGATGGGCACCGGGACGTCACTGGGGTCCTCGAGTGCGTCCGCCCCGATCAGTGCGCTGTCCAGTCTGACCGGCACGGGTAAAAGTGCCAGCAAAGGTGCGAGCACTGGCCTGGGGGCCGCGACGGGCTTGACCTCGGCCGTCGGCGGTGCTTCGGGCGCCGAGGGCGTGACGAACGCGCTCGGCGTCGGCTCCGATTTCATCGGGTTGGGTGCCGACGGTGCGGGCGTGGGTGCCGACGGTGGGGGAATCGGCATGGATCTCTACGGCCTGTCGATCGACTTCGAGGGCGCGGGTTCGATCCTCGGCGCCGAAGGAGCCGGGCTCCCGGGCGCCGCGGGACTGGGGGACGTGGGAGCACTGGGCAGCCTCGGCCCGGTGGGCGGTCTGGGCGAGGGTGCAACGGCGGGCATCGGTCAAGCGGCCACGATCGGAACCTTGGCGGTGCCGCCGAGTTGGGCCGAGACGGTGTCGTCGGTGACGCCGTTGCCGGCATTCGATGGCGCCGCCGCGCCGGGCGGATGGACCGGGGCGCCGTCGACGGCAACGGGCACGGGCGTTTCCAAGCTGCCGCTGGGCGGCATGGTCGGGCGCGAGTCCGACGGCGGGGCGCACCGGATCGGCTATCGCCCCTCGCTCATCCCGCGTTCGCCCGTGGCCGGATAAGTCCTTCAAACACGAAAAGGGCCCGCACACATCACGTGTGCGGGCCCTTCTCGGTGTAGCTGCGGGTCAGGCCCAGCTGGACCCGACGGCGCTGTCGGTGCTGGCCATGTTGCTGCCGGCGGTCTGCACCTTTTGCCCGTGGGAGTTGGCCTGCTCATAGATCACCTGGAAGTTGCGACCCAACTGGGTGATGAACTCCTGGCAGGCAACCGAACCGGCGCCACCCCAGAAGTCCCCGGCGGCCAGCACATCGCGAACGATGGACTGGTGCTCCGACTCGAGGGACGCGGCCTGGGCGCGGATCAGGGCACCGTGGCTGTCGACATCGCCGAACTGGTAGTTAATGGTCATTTTCGTTGCTCCTTAAAAGTGTTGG
>DASYBR010000043.1:0-18967 GCA_036500645.1 Mycobacterium sp.
GGACCAGCTCGCCTGGATGGGCAAGATCAGCTGTGACCGGATCAACCGGGGCCTGGACACCGACCCGTACAAGTCGGCCGACTTCATCCAGCACAACCTGCCGCGTGGAACCTCCCAGGGCCAGGCCTTCCAGTTCCTCGGTGCTGCGATCGACCACTACTGCCCCAACCAGACCGCCTTCATCCAAGGGGCGGGTCAGCACTAGTCCCGGGTCAGCGCAGGGGTTTATATCCGGCGTGCAAGGCCACGATGCCGCCGGTCAGGTTGCGCCACCGCACCGCCGCCCATCCGGCCGCCGATATCCGGTGTGCCAGCTGCTCCTGATCGGGCCACGCCCTGATCGACTCCGCGAGGTAGACATAGGCGTCCGGGTTGCTGGACACCGTTCGCGCCACCCGCGGCAACGCACGCATCAAATACTCCTTGTAGGCGGTGGCGAACAACGCATTCGTCGGTGTGGAGAATTCGCAGACCACCAGGCGGCCGCCCGGCCGGGTGACGCGCGCCATCTCGCGCAGTCCCGCCTGCGGGTCGACGACATTGCGTAACCCGAAACTTATTGTGACCGCGTCGAATACGTCATCGCCGAATGGCAGCCGAGTCGCGTCGGCAGCGACCTTCGGCACGTCACGCGCGGCGCCGGCCGCCAGCATCCCGACCGAGAAGTCGGCCGCCAGACACCACGCCCCGGATTTTTGCAGCTCGACGGTGGAAACCGCGGTGCCCGCGGCCAAGTCCAGCACTTTATGGCCGGGTTGGATGGACAAGGCCGAGCGGGTCGCCCGGCGCCAGTAGCGGTCCTGGCCCAGCGACAGCACCGTGTTGGTGACGTCATACCGGCGGGCGACGCCGTCGAACATCGACGCGACGTCCCGGGGGTCTTTGTCCAACGCCGCACGACTCACGACGAAGACGCTACCCGCCGGGAATCGGGAATTAGCGGGCGACGAGGGCGTTGCAACAGGTCGTGACTGAAAAAGTTTGGTTTATCACCGGTACATCGCGGGGTTTTGGACGGGCGTGGGCGATAGCGGCGCTGGATCGTGGCGACAAGGTGGCCGCCACGGCCCGCAACACGGCATCGCTGGATGATCTGGCGCAGAAATACGGCGAAGCTCTGCTGCCCATTCAGTTGGACGTCACTGACCGCGACGCGGACTTCGCCGCGGTCAAGCAGGCGCACGACCACTTCGGGCGTTTGGACATCGTCGTGAACAACGCCGGCTACGGACATTTCGGGTTCGTCGAGGAACTTTCCGAACAAGACGCACGCGACCAGATCGAGACCAATGTCTTCGGCGCGCTGTGGGTCACCCAGGCCGCGTTGCCGTATCTGCGCGAGCAGCGCAGCGGACACATCATTCAGGTGTCCTCGATCGGCGGCATCACCGCGTTCCCCTTGGTCGGTATCTACCACGCCTCGAAGTGGGCACTGGAGGGCTTCTCCCAGGCACTGGCATCCGAGGTCGCTCCGTTCGGCGTGCACGTCACGCTGATCGAGCCGGGCGGCTTCGACACCGACTGGGCAGGCCCGTCGTCCAAGCACTCCGACCGGTTGTCGGCCTACGACGAGGTGCGTGCCGCGGTCGACGCCGAGCGCGGCCGCCGCTGGGCCAACCCGGGCAACCCGTCGGCGTCGGCGGCAGCATTGCTCAAGGTGGTCGATGCCGAGGAGCCGCCCCTGCGCGTGTTCTTCGGTGCATCCCCACTGGAGACCGCCAAGGCCGACTACGAGAGCCGGATACGCAACTGGGAGCAGTGGCAGCCCGTTGCGGAACTGGCCCAGGGCGAGTGAGACTGGCGAGATGAGTCTGCTCGAGGAAAAGCTGCTCCCACAGATCCTGCGGGTGCACGACACGGTGTATCGGAAGACAAACGGCTGGATCGGTCACCGCTTGCTGTTGATACCGAGCCTGCTGCTGCATACCGTCGGCGCGAAGACCGGTATACACCGCACGGCGTCGCTCACCTACGCGCGCGACGGCGGCAACTATCTGGTTGTCGCCTCCAAGAGCGGCGCGCCCGAGGCCCCCGGTTGGTACCACAACCTGAAGGCCAACCCCGATGTCGAAATCAACGTCGGCCCAAGGCGTATGGCTGTTACTGCACGGCGGGTGCTGCCTGACGATCCCGATTACTCGCGGCTGTGGCAGATAGTCAACAAGAACAACCACAACCGTTACATCGCATATCAGAAGCGGACGTCGCGTCCGATCCCTATCGTCGTCCTGACCCCGAAAGGGTAGGGCAGCAACGTAATTCAGGGACGTCAGCGGGAGCTATCGATCCGACCGCCGTCATCGCATCGCCTCAGCCCACGCGATATGTCCTTCGTAACCAAGCCTTTTCGCCATGTCACTGTATTCATTCGTGGAGTGTTTGTAAGCGGCTGCATCACCCCGAGCCTCGGCCAACAGCGCCCTCAGCCGCAACAACCAGATGTCGCGCATCACCAGACCCTCATCGGCCGGCGCGACCGCCAACCGGTCAATCGCGGCCTGGACTTCGGCCAGCTGGCCGTCGGTCCCACGATCGAGCAACGCCTCCACCAGAACACCCGTCGCCGGAACTCCCCACAACAGCAGATCTCCGTCGCGGAACAGATGGTCGGCGGCGGCACGTATTGAGGATATGGCGGCATCGGGATCCCCCTGCCTCGCTGCTTCACGCGCCGAGTAGACCTTGACGATCGGCAAATCGCACAGGTTGTGCTGTTGGTTCAGGAACAGTTCGCTTACCTCGGCGCCGAGCGTCTGCCCGCGGTCACGCTCCGCAGCCTCTTGGCGATGCATCAGCGCGAGGGCCAAAGTTGCCCGGATGAAGCCCACCACGACGTCATCACTGGACCGCTCCGCAATCCGCAGAGCATCCTCGATCTCGCACAGCGCAGGATCATCGGGCCTCAGTACGCCAAAGGGTATCCCCAGCAAGTACGTATAGCCCACAACCCCGGCGTAGGACGCGGGGTCAGCGTGGCGGGCCATAGCCAGGCCTTGCCGCAAGTCTTCTGGCCATCCTGGACGACCGAGAAAGTAACGAGCCATGCCCCGCGCCGCGAAGGCGAGCGCTAACGGCGACCCGACAAGAAAGCTGCCTTTCGACGGATCACCGTCGGCCAGGTCGACCACGGCCTGTGACCACCGCAGCACGTCACACCAAGCGGCGCTTTCGATCTTGCCGTAGATCACCGGGAAGGACAGCCCCACCGTCAAGGTTGCATCGCCGACGGACTCGGCGAGGGCCCAGGCTTCCGATGCCAGCTGCGATGCCTCGTGCACCCGGTCGTGATGCGCGTAGCCAACCACCAACCCTGCCGTCGCGATGCCCAGCGACGCCTTGTCCCCGGCGGCACTGCACAAGTCCCGCAATTCATCAAAATGGTCACCGGCAGCATCGGCGTTGACTCGCCAGCCGGTCCCGCACAACATGGTTCGCGGTTCGATGCGCATAGCTGCTCGGCCTGGGTCGTCTGCGGGCAATGCGTCGGCGATGCTTCGGGCACGCCCCCAACTCAATCGCGCTGCGGCGATGTCGCGGTTGGTCGCCCATTTTGCGGCACGCATCTGCCAACCCCAGGCGGCGTGCAGGTCACCGGCAGCCTCCAGATGTTCGGCGATCAACGCGGCATTTTCGTCAGCAGCGGCTGGGCTACGGGCCTCGATCGCGGCAGCCAGCCGCCGATGCAATTCGGCACGATCCGACTTGAGTTGCGATTCGTAGGCCACCATGCGGATCAGCGGATGGTGGAACACGTACTCGGGCTGTCGGGTAAACCTGACCTGATCGATCAGCTCGCCCCCCACAAGGTCCTCCAGGACGGGATCAATCCCCAGCGTTTCCAGCAGGTCCCGGCTGAACTTCGCACCGATGACCGCCGCGGCGTTCAGGGTCCGTTTCGCTTTCGGGTGCAGCCGGTCGACACGGGCGGCGAGCGTGGCCTGCACGGTGGCGGGCACGGTGACGTCGGCGGCGTCGACCGCGGCGACGTAAGCGCTGCGTTTGCCACGCAACACAGCACGCTCGGCCAAATCCCGCACCATCTCCTCGGCGAAAAACGGATTACCGGCCGCCCGCTCGGCGATCACGGCGGCGAGCGGGCCGGTTGAGGGATCCGGCCCGAGTAGCTGCGAAACCAGTGCTGCGGTCTCCGGATCACTCAGTGGCGCAAGGGCTATGGTTTGGCCACCGGCCACGCGGCTCAACAGACCCCGATATTCGGGGCGGTAGGTGATCAGCACCAGCGAGGCCGTCTGGGCGATCACCGTGAGGAATTCGGCCACCATCGACTCGCTGACCTCATCGATCCAGTGGGCGTCCTCGATCACATAGAGCGCCGGGCTTTTTCGGGCCAATAAGGAGGCGTTCACGAACGCTGTCAGTCGCCGCCGTCGCGCATCCGGATCAATCTTGGCCAGAACGACATCGGGATCGGCGATGCCCAACAGGTCCTCGAACAGCAACGCATCCTCAGGGTCGGCATCAGGAGCTTGTGCCCGCACCCGCTGACGAGCCATTGGCTCGTCCAGCCCGGCCACACCGCTCGCCGCGCGCAACAGTCGACTTACCACCTGAAACGCGATATCGCTGGCATGCGATTCGCAGTAGGCCGCGAATGCATCCACACCCCGCACCGCAGCGATCCCAACGACCTCGCGCACCAGGCGGCTCTTGCCAACCCCCGGCGACCCAACCACCCTGACCACCGAGCCATGACCCTCAATAGCGCGTTGCAGCAAGGCCTCCACTACGGCCATCTCCCACCGCCGACCCACCAGCGCCGACTCGGCACCGAAGGCATGGCGATCCCGCTCCGACACCCCCAGCAGCAGACGGCCGCGCACGGGCGTGTCGGCGCCCTTGACCTGGACCAGCTCAGACTCGCCGAGAGTCGCGGCACTCTCAACCAGTCGCGCTGTTGACGCGCTGAGCATCACCCCGCCGGGCAGGGCCGCGGATTCCATCCGTTGTGCCATGCCCACTTGCTCACCGATGGCGGTGTAACCGAACGGTCCTGGACCGATTTCACCGGCAATCACCTGGCCTGAGTTAAGCCCGACCCGCAATCGGAGGTCTACACCGTCGCGGTCTCGGACCTCTTCGGCAAGCCGCTTGACGTCAGCCTGAATGCGCAGTGCCGCCAGGCAGGCACGAACAGCGTGGTCTTCCAATGCAGTTGGCGCGCCGAACACGGCCATGATGCCGTCACCGGTGAACTTGTCCACCGTGCCGCCGTAGCGCTCTACGACTGCGGCACAGCCATCGGCGAGGTCGGCCATGATCTCGCGAAGCCGCTCCGCACCGACGGCCGAGGCGATCTCCATCGAGTGCACCACATCGGCGAACAGTACGGTGACCTGCTTGTACTCAGCCGGGATGCCGGCTGCTTGTATTGCTGAGCCACAGCCGTGACAAAACCGGGCGTTCTCTAGAAGCTCGGTGCCACATGTTCGGCACGGTGCCACGGCCGTCACCCGACCCTCCGACAATCCCGGCCCCGACGTTTCCAAGTTCTCCAAGGATAGGGCGTCTCGACAACGATGGGCAGACGCCAGCGACGAGTAGTAGCAAACTCTCAAGACAAGTAGTCGTCTACGCATGTGTTGTGGGGTTGGGCCACCAAGACTTTGTGGTGACAGAACTTGACCACCGAACTTCGGGGCACCGCCATGACTATCACGGTTGACGCGTCGATCAGCCCGGGCGTCTTTGATGCCGACCTACCGACAATTGATTACGAGTGTTGTCAGAGCATCGAGGAAGCCCACAAACTTCTGCACCGGGCGCGATGCCAGGCACCGATCGCGATCGGCCCGCACGGGCCGGAGTTGCTCACGTATGAACTCGTTCGAACCGTACTGCGCGACCCAAGGTTTCGCGTGCCTCAGGGCATGTTCCTTGCGTCCCAAGGCATCACGAGTGGCCCGCTATGGCAGCGGGTCGCGACGAATTTGATCAGTCTCGACGGGCCCGCGCACCACCGGCTGCGCCGACTGGTGTCGAAAGCCTTCACACCGCGAGCCACCGAGCGACTACGAACGACGATCGTCGATGTGATCAACGAACTGCTGGATCACCACAGCGCAGCGGGGCGCTGTGAGGTGGTCAGCGACATTGCTCGCCAGTATCCGATCCCGATCATTTGCGCTCTTTTGGGCGCCCCGGCCGAGGATTGGCAACTGTTCTCCGACTGGACAGACGACATCTTCAAGGCCTTCAGCTGGGAGGTCGCCGCACACGAGCGAAGCATTCTGGCCGCTTGGGATGAACTCGACGCCTACATCGACGACATGGTCGCCCGGCGGCGTAACAGGCTGACCGACGACCTGATTTCGGAGCTGATTCGCGCCGAGGACGATGGCGATCGCCTCAGCGCCGAAGAGCTACGGATGCTGGCGGCGGGCCTGCTGATGGCCGGCACCGACACCACCCGTAACCAGCTGGCCGCGTCCGTGCACGCGCTGTGTGACCGCCCCGACCAGTGGGAGTTGCTCGCAGAGCATCCCGAACTCGCGAGCAGCGCGGTCGAAGAGACGATGCGTCACTCACCGATCGCGGGGGCAACTCTGCGTACTGCGCTGCAGGACGTCGAAATCGCCGGGGTGGTGATCCCTGCCGGCACGCTCGTCGTCGCCAACACCGCTGCCGCAAACCGCGATCCTGCCGTCTACGACGAGCCCGACCGGCTCGACATCGGCCGCAACGGCGCACCGCCGATGCAGACGTTCGGGGCCGGCATGCACTATTGCTTGGGCGCCAACCTGGCCAGACTTGAGCTCGCCGAAGCCCTGGTTGTCATGACACAGCGCATGCCCTACGCCCATCGCATCGGCCCCGCCCCTTGGAAGCCCCTTACCGGCATCAGCGGACCAACCACGCTGCCAATCGAATTCGACGCCGGGCATTGAGGCTTGGCCCGGCAAATTTTGATGAGCCCCTCGAAGCTAAACCCGGCAGCCGTTCTGCGGTTGATTCAGAACGTCACTCGCCCTGGGCGTATCGCTTCGCGAACGCCCGGCGTTGGGCAAACGGTGACAGCACCGCCTCGTAGTGGCCGAGCAGCTCGTCACAGATGACCGGCCAGCTCCGCCCGAGCACACTGCGCCGCGCGGCCAGAGCGTAGCGACCACGCTCGGAGATCAGATGGTCGACCGCGGACGGCAGCCGCGCCTCGAATTCGTCGACGGCCAGTAACAATCCGGTGCGGCACGGCGTGACCAGGTCACGTGGGCCGCCGGCGTCGGGGGCAATCACGGGCAACCCCGACGCCAGCGCTTCTTGCACGACTTGGCAGAAGGTTTCATGTTCGCCGGGATGAACGAAAACGTCCATGCTGGCGTACGCCGTGGCGAGTTCCTCGCCATACAGCGCACCTGTGAAAACTGCTGTCGGCATTGCGGATTGCAGCTTTTTGCGGTCGACGCCGTCACCCACGATGACGACTTGCACCGCATCGGTGGCGGCCAGCCCGATCAGTCGTTCGACGTGCTTTTCGGGTGCGAGCCGGCCCACGAAGCCGACGATCGGCTTGCCCTGCGGCGACCACTGGCGCCGCAGCAGCTCATCGCGGCCCGACGGCGCGAACCGTAGCACGTCAACCCCGCGCGCCCACCGGTGTACCCGCGGAAATCCATGAGAGACAAGCGATTCCATCGTCACGGAGGACGGCGCCAAGGTACGGTCGGCGAGGGTGTGCAGATGTCGGAACCAGGCCCACGCAGCCCGCGTCGTCATGGGAATCCCATAGCTGGCCGCGAATCCCGGTACGTCGGTTTGGTATACCGCGACCGTCGGCACCCCCAACCACCGGGCCGCCTTCACTCCGCCGTAGCCGAGCAAGGCCGGCGAAGCCAGGTGCACCACGTGCGGGTCGAATCCGCGGAGCACCTTGAGCATCCGGGGCATCGGCACACCGAGCGGCAGTGTGGTCACCTTCGGGAACATCCGCGACGGCACGCGGTGCACGCGGATTCCGTCGTAGATGCGATCCGCGGGCGGTTCACCGCGAGGCGTGTCGGGGGCGATGACGAGCGCTTCGTGACCGGTTCGACGCAGATGCTCGAGGACCCGGATCACCGAATTACTGACACCATTGACCTGCGGGAGGAAGGATTCGGCGACGATGGCAACTCGCACACCACTACGTTCTCAGCGCTGCCTGTCCCAAAGGTTGCCTCTGGGCATACGTCATGCGAAATTTGCTGTTCGCACGCTGTGAATCCGGCTAATCCACCGTGTTTTTGGCCTCGGCGCGACGATCCAGCCACCTTTCGAGCAGTGCCAGGCCCGCCAGGACGGCGCCCGCAACTAGCCAGCCCGCCACGGCGATTGATCCCGCGGGGATGATCGACAGCCCGGCGTTGCGATGCTGGACGCGAACCAGGTTCGGGTCGTTCTTGTTGTATTCGACGTAAATCCGCATCCCCGTGGCCAAATGAGATGGATACAACACACCGAGTTCGGGACGATAGGTGACGCGTTCGGGCGTGACGAATTCAATAGTGGACCGGCGCGGCCCGGCACTGAGCACCTCCGCCTCCGCCACGCCCATATTGTGTTGAATGGCAATGTCATCGCGCCAGGCGCCGGCCACCAGCAGCACCGATTGCAGGGTGACCAGACCCGTCACGATCAGCACCGAGATACGCGCCCACCGCAAAGCAACACTTGACCGAGTATGCGGCGCCTCGTCAGTGCGGCCATGAATCAGTATGTGCAGCAGCCTTTTTGGAGGTATCACGGCGACCTCCATCTCATAGAGCTGCCTTGATCGCAGCGTGCAATCCGCGCAGCGACGATCGGTCCGCTTTGACCTCCAACACCCGCAATCCTGGCCCGGGTTCGTCGAGGGCCGCGTTCAACTCACCGACCTCGATCTGCCGACTCTCGACGTGATAGGCCCGGCACAGCGCGCCCACGTCGACGTCGTGCGGGGTCCCGAAGATCCGCGACGACACGTCCGAGAACCGGGGGTCGCCCTGTTCCAGCGTCTCGAAAATGCCGCCCCCGTTGTCGTTGGAAACCACGATCGTCAGACGGCGCGGAATCGGCTCGGTGGGCCCGATCAGCAGGCCCGAGCTGTCGTGGACGAACGTCAGGTCGCCGATCAACGCGACGGTACGGGCCGGACTGTCCGGGCTGCCGATGCGATCGTGAGCCAGCGCGGCGCCGATCGCGGTCGACACGGTGCCGTCGATGCCGGCGACTCCGCGGTTGGAGCGGACCTTGATGCCGTGGGTGTCCAGGGCAACCAGCGCCGCGTCGCGCACCGGGTTGGACGCCCCGAGCACCAGCTGATCCCCCGGTCGCAGGGCATCGGCAACGGCCGCCGCGACGTGCAGACCGGTGGTCAGCGGGTGCGCCGCGAGCTGGCTGCGAACAGCGGCGACCGCGTGCCGGTTCATCTCCGCACAGCGCTGCAGCCACGCCGGATGCGGTGTGCCGGTGGTGATCGCCCGCGAGCCGGTGGCCTGCGAATTACCCGAGACATCCGGCCAGCGCGGTCCGGTGGTCAGCGCATACACCGGCACCTGCGGGTCGGCCAGCAGCGTCGACACCGGCCGGTGCAGCGTCGGCCGGCCGAGCATGATCACCTGCTTGGGTCGCAGGAGCGGCAACGTCAGGGGGTGCAGCGGGTTGTCCGGGGCCGGCGCCGTCGGTTCAGCGACGGTCGGCAGCTGCGCAAGGTTGGGCTGTGCGCCCGCGCCGTGCCCGGCGATAACGACCGTGTCGGGTGTGAGGTCGATTTCCAGCGGCTGGTCGAAGGTGACCGCAGGCGTGTAGGTCCACGGCTTCCCGTCAGGCCGGCCCGGCGGCGTCAGCGCACCGTGCGGCTCCGGATTCGGCACCAACGGTTCGCGCAGCGGGATGTCGAACTGCACGGGGCCCGCATTGGCGTTACGAGACCCGGTGGCGGCCGCCAGCACCCGGCAGGTGGCCGATCGCCAGGTGGCGTTGAACGAATCCAGCCGCTCGGGCGCGTCCTCGGCCAGGCCCAGGCTGATGGTGGCGCGGACCTGGGTGCCGAAGTAGCCGAACTGCTCCATCGTCTGGTTGGCGCCGGTACCCAACAGTTCGTAGGGCCGGTTGGCCGACAGCACGATCAATGGCACCCGTGCGTAGTTGGCCTCCACCACCGCGGGGCCGAGGTTGGCCACCGCGGTCCCCGACGTCATGGCCACGCACACCGGTGAGCCGGCGGCGATCGCCAGGCCGATGGCCAGGTACCCGGCGGTGCGCTCGTCGATGCGCACATGCAACCGGACCCGGCCGGCCCGGTCGGCGTCCTGCAGCGCGAATGCCAGCGGGGCGTTCCGCGAACCGGGGCAAAGCACGACATCGCGCACACCACCGCGGATCAGCTCGTCAACGACAACGCGAGCCTGTGTCGTCGAGGGATTCATTCCTACAGATTGTCACAGCCCGCTGACGATGCGGCCCGCGCAGCGGGGCGAGGAGGAAGCGGGCAATCGGGTACAGGCCGCTGACGATGCGGCCCGCGCAGCGGGGCCGAGGTGGGGGTACAGCCCGCTGGTCAGGCCTTGACGCTGGCGAAGAACTGCAGCGCCGCAGCGTTGACGGCCTCGGGCTTCTCGAAGAACCCGAGGTGTCCTGCGTCGGGTATCTGCACGTAGCGGCCGTTGGGCAGGGCGTCGGCGACCTCGCGGCCCAGGTACGGCGGCGTCAGCACGTCATCGGCGAAGCCCATCACCAGCACCGGCGTCGCGATGGCGCGATAGGCGGCCAGTCGGCTGTTGTACGGGGCGACGTCCATCTGGCAGCGCGTGCCGGGGGTGGCTTTGGTGGGCCACATGCTGAACATCGCGATCCAGTCGGCGACCGCTTCATCGTCGTTGAGCGTCTTGTGCGAAAAGTTTTCCAGCAACCGGATTTTCGCCTCGTATGAGCTCGGCAGTTCGATGCCGGCGTCGGCCAGCTCGACCTCGGCGTCGCGAAAGAACGTTCGGGTCCGGTCCATGCGCCCCCGGGTGCCCATCAGCACCGCGGCGCTGACCAACTCGGGTCGGGCGAGCATCAGTTCCTGGGCGATGAAGGCACCCATCGACATCCCGACGATCCGGGCCGGAGCGGCGCCCAGCCCCTCGATCAGCGCCGCGGTATCGGCGACCATGGTGTGCGTCGTGAAGCCCTCGGCGTTCTCGGTTGCGCCGATGCCACGGTTGTCGAAGGTGATGACGCGGTATCCAGCGGCCAGGAACGCGGGAACCTGGTACGGGTGCCAGGTTCGACCGGCGCCGCCATGGCCGGCGATGAACACCACCGGCGCACCGGAGCCACGGTCGTCGTAAGCCAGGTTAATCACCCGCACGACGGTACAAGCAGCGGATGGCAGGCCTTGACCCGGTCGATCCACCACTGCCGCCGGTCCGGCGGTGCCGCCAGCGCGCTCAGCCGCGCCGGGTCCGGCGTCACCGGACCAACGGATAGGAAGCCGTCGACGGGCCCTGCGGCCTCGACGACGTCTTCCTCGAACAGCCTGCCGGTGCCCAACCCGCACGCATGCCGAAGCTGCGGCAGGGCAGCTGCGGCAGTCAGCCCCGCGGCCATCCCCACCGCCGAGTCGAGCGCGCTCGAGACCACGACCGGGAGGTCGATCTGCGTGGCGATATCAAGCAGAGCCGAAATCCCGCCCAGTGGAGCCACTTTGAGCACCGCGATGTCTGCGGCCTGGGCGCGGACCACGGCGAGCGGGTCGTCGGCCTTGCGGATGCTTTCGTCGGCGGCGATCGGTACGTCGATCCGCCGCCGCAGCTGCGCGAGCTCGTCGACGGTCGCGCACGGTTGCTCGAGGTATTCCAGCGGGCCGTCGGCGGTCAGTGCGGCTGCGGCCCGCACCGCCTGCTCGACGCTCCAGCCGCCGTTGGCGTCCACCCGCACGGTCGCCACGAGTTCGCGCACGGCGTTGACCCGCTCGACGTCGTCGGCGAGCGTCTGCCCGGCCTCGGCGACCTTCACCTTGGCCGTGCCCGCCCCCGGGAACCGGGCCAGCACCTCGCTCACCTCAGCGGCGGCTACGGCGGGCACGGTGGCGTTGATCGGCACGCGGTCGCGCCGCAGCGGCGGCGGTTGTCGGTAGGCTGCCTCGATCCCGGAGGCAAGCCAGTAAGCAGCTTCCGGCGGACCGTATTCGCCGAACGCCCCGAATTCGCCCCACCCGGCGGGGCCCTCGATCAGCGCGACTTCGCGGGTAGTGATGCCGCGGAACCGGACCCGCATGGGCAGCGCCACCACATGCAGGCGGTCCAGTACGTCGGCAAGCGCCGGTATCACCGTTTGTAGACCTGGCGGCCCGCCAGAAACGTCGCCAGGACGTCGAGGTCCGCGATCTGCTCGGGCGGCACGGTTCGCGGATCGGCCGACAGCACCACCATGTCCGCGTACTTGCCGACCTCCAGCGAGCCGATCACGTCGTCGGCGAACAGCTGGTACGCGGCGTCGATGGTCTGCGCCCGGATCGCCTGCTCGACCGTCAACCGCTCCTCGGGTGCCAGCACCCGACCGCTGGGCGCCCTGCGGGTGGCGGCCACGCTGATGTTGCGCAGCGGCTCTTCGGGCGTGACCGGCGGGTCGTTGTGCAGCGAAATGCGCATACCGGTGGCCACCGCGGATCCTGCTGGCATCCAACGGGATCCACGCTCCTCGCCGAACAACCCGTCGACGATCACGTCGCCCCAGTAGTGGATCTGGTCGACGAAGATGCTGCAGGTGACGCCGAGGTCGGCGGCGCGCTGCAGTTGTTCGGGCCGAATCGCGCCGACATGCTCGAGCCGCAGCCGGTGGTCGTCGCGCGGATGGCGCTTCAACGCCTCTTCGTAGACGTCGAGGATGGTGTCGACGCCCGCGTCGCCCTGCACATGGCAGGCCATCTGCCAGCCCAGCGGATAGTAGGCGCCGACGATTTCGGTGAGCTGTTCGGCGGTGTAGTTGGCGCATCCGCATGACCCGGGTTTCACGCCGATCGTCCGGGTTGCCTCGGTGTCCAGGTAGGGGAACGACAGCGCGATGTTGCCGATCCACGGCGATCCGTCGACCCAGATCTTGATGCCCACCTGGCGCAGGATGTCGTCGCCCTGGCCGGGAGCGGCGGCGGTGGACATCGCTGGGTTGGAGACCTCATAGGTGCGCAGCCGAACCGTGAGGTTGGCGCGCAGGCCCTCGACCACGGGCCCGAAGTTCGGGTCGAAGGCCATCTCCGAGCAAGTCGTCAGGCCGGCGCGATTGAGCCGGGCGCACTCGGCGAGCAGCATCGCCGGGTATTCGCTGGCCTGGATGGCGCCTCCCAGCAGTGGAAACACCGCGGCGATCTCTTCGGCGGTGCCGTCGAGTTCGCCGTTGGCGTCGCGGCCGTACTTGGCGCCCTTGGGGTCCGGGGTGTCGCGGGTCAGCCCACCCCGCTGTGCGGCGCGCGAGTTGAAGAAGGCCTTGTGCCCGGAGTTGTGGACGATCACCAGCGGGCCGTCCGGCGCGATCTCGTCGAGCCAGGCCAGTGTCGGTTCGGGCAGGCCCGACTGCAGCAGCGCATCCCACCCGTTCAGGTAGGCGCCCGAGGACCCGCGCTGCGCGACCTCGCGCCGGACCGCCGCGACCACATCGTCGGGACCGGGGACGGTGACCGGGCGGATGTCGACGATCCGGTCCGACAGCGCCACGGCCTCCATCAACGGATGACCGTGCGCCTCAACGAATCCCGGCATAACACAGCCGTCGCCGACGTCGACGGTCTGGGTGCCGGGCCCGATAAACCCGGCAATGTCCGACCGGGTGCCGACGGCGATGATGCGGCCCTCGACAACGGCCAACGCCTCGGCCGTGGGCCGGGCGTCGTCAACGGTCACTAGGTTTCCAGTGATGACGAGATCGGCCTCTGCCATGTGTGCAAACACTAATGGCGATCGCGAGTTCGGCGAAGCCGAACGAAGCGGGTCGCCGTGATTCCACCCTGTGTTGAGGGCGGCAGCTGACCGGAATTGCAACACGTTCTAGTGTGGCCATAATGAGTCCGCCGGCGATGCTTAAGCGATAGCGATCAGGAGGAGCGGCGTATGAGCCACGAGCTGTTGCGCAACCCGACCCACAACGGCCACCTTCTGGTGGGGGCGCTCAAGCGCCACAAGAACCGTCCGGTGCTCTTCCTCGGTGACACCACCCTGACCGGCGGTCAACTGGCCGAGCGGATCAGCCAGTACACCCAGGCGTTCGAGGCGCTGGGCGCGGGGACCGGCGTCACCGTCGGTCTGCTGTCGCTGAACCGCCCCGAGGTGCTGATGATCCTCGGCGCCAGCCAGACCCAGGGGTATCGGCGCACCGCGCTGCACCCACTCGGCTCGCTGGACGATCACGCCTACGTGCTGTCCGATGCCGGGGTCAGCTCGCTGATCATCGACCCCAACCCGATGTTCGTGGAGCGGGCGCTGGGGCTGCTGGAGAAGGTCGATTCGCTCAAGCAAATCCTGACCATCGGTCCGGTGCCGGAGGCGTTGAACGATGTGGCGGTGGACCTGTCGGCCGAGGCGGCGAAGTACGAGCCCAAGCCGCTAGTGGTCGCCGATCTGACGCCCGACAACATCGGCGGGCTGACCTACACCGGCGGCACCACCGGCAAGCCCAAGGGCGTCATCGGCACCACCGGCAACATCGCCGCCATGACGTCGATCCAGCTTGCCGAATGGGAGTGGCCCGAGCACCCACGGTTTTTGATGTGCACCCCGCTGTCGCACGCCGGCGCGGCGTTCTTCACACCCACGGTGGTCAAGGGCGGCGAGATGGTGGTGCTGGGCAAGTTCGACCCGGCCGAAGTGTTGAAAACCATTGAAGAGCAGAGGATTACGGCGACCATGCTGGTGCCGTCGATGCTGTATGCCCTGATGGACCACCCCGATTCACACACCCGCGACCTGTCGTCGCTGGAGACCGTGTACTACGGCGCCTCGGCGATGAATCCCGTGCGGCTGGCCGAGGCGATCCGGCGGTTCGGCCCGATTTTCGCCCAGTACTACGGACAGTCCGAGGCACCGATGGTGATCACCTACCTCGCCAAGGTCGACCACGACGAGAAGCGCCTGACGTCGTGCGGGCGTCCGACACTGTTCGCGCGGGTGGCGCTGCTGGGCGAAGACGGCAAGCCGGTGCCGCAGGGCGAGCCGGGCGAAATCTGCGTCAGCGGGCCACTCTTGGCCGGTGGTTACTGGCATCTGCCGGATGCGACGGCCGAAACATTCAAGGACGGCTGGCTGCACACCGGCGACATGGCCCGCGAGGACGAGGACGGCTTCTACTTCATCGTCGACCGGGTCAAGGACATGATCGTCACCGGCGGCTTCAACGTCTTCCCCCGTGAGGTGGAAGACGTTGTGGCCGAACATCCTTCGATCGCCCAGGTGTGCGTGGTCGGGACGCCCGACGACAAGTGGGGCGAGGCCGTGACCGCCGTGGTGGTGTTGCGCGCCGATGCGGCAAGCGATGACGCAGCAATCGAGGCCATGACCGCCGAGATCCAGGCCGCGGTCAAGGACCGCAAGGGTTCGGTGCATTCACCCAAACGGGTGGTGATCACCGACTCGCTGCCGTTGACCGGACTGGGCAAGCCGGACAAGAAGGCCGTGCGGGCGCAGTTCTGGGAAGGCGCCGGACGAGCGGTCGGGTAGACCTTTAGTGAGCTGCTGCTCGGCCGCCGCGGCCACTTCGGCGATCCCGGCGCGATAGATCGCTCGGAGGCGCCGCAGACCTGACGGCGCTCACTACTGTGGCAGGCATGGCAGACGCTGACCGGCTCAAGCCGCCTCTCAAGCCACCTTGGTGGCTGAAACCGGCGAACAAACTGTTCATTCAACTCTCCCGGCTCGGTCTGAGCTTCGGCGGTGAGAGCCCGGTGGTGCTGACCGTTCCGGGCCGCAAGTCCGGCACACCCCGATCGACGCCGGTGACGCCGATGACGGTGGACGGCAAGCGGTATGTGGTCGGCGGCTTTCCGGGCGCGGACTGGATTCGAAACGTCCGGGCCGCGGGCGAAGTCACGCTCAGGCGCGGCCGCAGACAGGAGCACCTGCGGATGGTGGAGTTGTCCGCCGACGATGCGCGGCCATTCCTGCGGGCCTTCCCCAACGAGGTGCCCACCGGCGTTGGTTTCATGAAGCGGTCCGGGTTGGTCAAGGAGGGGCGCCCCGACGAATTCGAGGCGCTGGCCGGCATCTGTCCGGTCTTCCGATTGGAATCACTGTGAGTGACCATCGCGACGCCTTCCTGGAGAAGCGAGACTGGAGCCCCTTCCCCCGGTATTTCTGAGCGGCGGTCGGGGCTCCGAAGGCCCCGCCTAGACTTCTGGCCCGTGAGTAAGAGTCCACTGCGCCGGTTCGCCGACCAGATCTCCCTGGCGATCATGCGACCGCCCATGTTGCCACAGGTCCTGGTCAACCGACCCGCGATGAAGCCGGTGGACCTCGCCGGCAAGCGGGTCCTGCTCACCGGGGCGTCATCGGGCATCGGTGAGGCAGGGGCGGAACTGCTGGCCCGCAATGGCGCCACGGTGGTGGCCGTCGCCCGCCGCAAAGATTTGCTGGACGCGCTGGCCGACCGGATCACGGCCGCGGGCGGCTCAGCGATATCGATCCCCTGCGACGTCTCGGACATGGACGCGTGTGACGCGCTGGTCGCCGATGTCGAGAAGCGGATCGGCGGGGTCGACATCCTGATCAACAACGCCGGCCGGTCGATTCGCCGCCCACTGGCCGAATCCCTGGAGCGCTGGCACGACGTCGAGCGGACGATGGTGCTCAACTACTACGCGCCGCTGCGACTGGTCCGCGGACTGGCGCCCGGCATGCTCGAGCGTGGCGACGGCCACATCATCAACGTCTCAACGTGGGGCGTGATGTCGGAGGCTTCGCCGCTGTTCTCGGTGTACAACGCCTCGAAGGCCGCGCTGTCGACCGTGAGCCGGGTCATCGAAACCGAATGGGGCAGCAAGGGTGTGCATTCGACGACGCTGTACTACCCGCTGGTGGCCACCGCGATGATCGCGCCGACGAAGGTCTACGAGGGTGTGGCGGCACTGACCTCAGAAGAGGCGGCCGAATGGATGCTCACCGCGGCCCGCACCCGGCCGGTACGGATCGCGCCGCGGATCGCGATCGCGGGCCGGGCGCTGGACATCGTCGGCCCGCGCTTTGTCAACGCCGTCATGCAGCGACAGAACATCCAGCCAAACCGCAAAGGCGATAGTTGAGCAGGATGTGGGCGTGGTAGACACGACGCCATGGAAATCCTGTCCAGCCGAATGCTTCTGCGGCCGGCGGACTATCAGCGGTCGTTGACCTTCTACCGGGACCAGATCGGGCTGGCGATAGCCCGCGATTACGGCGCGGGCACGGTTTTTTTCGCCGGTCAGTCTTTGCTGGAGCTGGCGGGCTTCGGCTCCCCGGACCATTCCCGCGGCCCCTTTCCCGGCGCGTTGTGGCTGCAGGTCCGCGACATCCAGGCGACCCAGGCCGAGCTACGCGGCCGCGGGGTGCCGATCGCTCGCGAAGCGCGCCGTGAACCGTGGGGCTTGTACGAGATGCATGTCACCGATCCGGACGGAATCACCCTGATATTCCTTGAAATTCCGCCGGATCACCCGCTGCGCCGCGACACTCGAAATGAACGCCAGGGAAATTCCGGTTAACTGAGAGGTAACATCTGGCGACGGTTCAAAATACACCTGCATTTCCCCTTATCCAGCATTCGACAATGTAATCCCCCTACCGACAGAATCAGGCGCTGTGAACTTCCAGTTGTTCCTCTTAATCATTGTCGTAATCACGGCATTGGCATTCGATTTCACTAACGGCTTCCACGACACCGGTAACGCGATGGCGACTTCAATCGCCAGCGGTGCGTTGGCGCCGAAAGTGGCTGTCGCGCTGTCCGCGGTCCTCAACCTGATCGGCGCATTCCTGTCCACCGCCGTCGCGGCAACGATCGCGAAGGGTCTGATCGACGGGCACGTGGTGACGCTGGAACTGGTATTCGCCGGTCTGGTCGGAGGTGTCGTCTGGAACCTGCTGACCTGGCTCCTCGGCATCCCCTCGAGCTCGTCGCATGCTCTGATCGGCGGCATCGTCGGTGCCACCTGCGCAGCAGTCGGCGCGCACGGGGTGATCTGGAAGGGCATCACGTCCAAGGCGATCATTCCGGCCGTCGTGTCCGCCATCCTGGCCATCGCGGTCGGCGCGGTAGCCACCTGGTTGGTCTACCGGATCACCCGCGGCCTGCAAGAATCCCGCACCGAGGCGGGCTTCCGGCGCGGCCAGATCGGTTCGGCGTCACTGGTTTCGCTGGCACACGGCACCAACGACGCCCAGAAAACGATGGGCATCATCTTCCTGGCGCTGATGTCCTACGGCGCGATCCCCAAGTCGTCGGCCGCACCGCCGCTGTGGGTGATCGTGGCCTGCGCCCTGGCGATGGCCATGGGCACCTACCTGGGCGGCTGGCGGATCATCCGCACCCTGGGTAAAGGGCTGGTCGAGATCAAATCGCCGCAGGGCATGGCCGCCGAGTCGTCTTCGGCCGCAATCATTCTCCTGTCGGCCCACTTCGGTTACGCGCTTTCGACGACGCAGGTCTGCACCGGTTCGGTGATGGGCAGCGGCTTGGGCAAGCCCGGCGGCGAGGTGCGCTGGGGTGTGGCCGGCCGGATGGTCGTCGCCTGGCTCGTCACGCTTCCGTTGGCCGGCCTGGTGGGCGCGGTCACCTACTGGATCGTGCACCTGATCGGTGGTTTCCCGGGCGCCATCATCGGCTTCTCGCTGCTGGTCGCCGTGGCCGCCACCATCTACATCCGGTCGCGCAAGGTCAAGGTCGACCACAACAACGTCAACGCCGAGTGGGAAGGCGGTCTGACCGCCGGCCTCGAAAGCGACGAAGACCACCACACGCCCTCCGGTCCCACCGCGGGTACCCGGTCGGGATC
>DASYBR010000044.1:0-2675 GCA_036500645.1 Mycobacterium sp.
TCACCGCGTCTGGCGCACATCGTGGGCCGGCCGCCGAACGTCGGAAGGCGCAGAACGCGCGGCTGCACCTGCCGCCGCTGCCGACGACCACGATCGGGTCGTTCCCGCAGACCACCGCCATCCGCAAGGCACGCGCCGCGCTGGTCGCCGGTGAGATCGACGAGGCCGAATACACCCGCCGGATGCAGGCCGAAGTCGCCGATGTGATCAAGCTGCAGGAGCAGCTGGGTCTGGACGTGCTGGTGCACGGCGAGCCCGAACGCAACGACATGGTGCAGTACTTCGCCGAGCAGCTGGACGGCTTCTTTGCCACCAAGAACGGGTGGGTGCAGTCCTACGGCAGCCGCTGCGTGCGACCGCCGGTCCTCTACGGTGACGTCACCCGCCAGCATCCGATGACGGTGGCCTGGGCCAAATACGCCCAGTCGCTGACCGACAAGCCGGTTAAGGGCATGCTCACCGGTCCGGTGACGATTCTGGCCTGGTCATTCGTCCGTGACGACCAGCCGCTGGCCGAGACCGCGAACCAGGTGGCGCTGGCCATCCGCGACGAGACGGTGGACCTGCAGGCAGCCGGCATCGCGGTCATCCAAGTCGACGAACCCGCGCTGCGGGAACTGCTGCCGCTGCGCGACGCCGACAAGAAGGCCTACCTGGACTGGGCCGTCGGCGCGTTCCGGCTTGCGACGTCGGGTGTCTCGGACGCGACGCAGATCCACACCCATCTGTGCTACTCGGAGTTCGGCGAGGTGATCGGCGCGATCGCCGACCTGGACGCCGACGTCACCTCGATCGAGGCGGCCCGCTCGCACATGGAGGTGCTCGACGACCTGAACTCGATCGGGTTCTCCAACAGCGTCGGCCCGGGCGTCTATGACATTCATTCGCCGCGGGTACCAAGCACCGACGAGATCGCCACGTCGCTGCGGGCGGCGCTGAAAGCCGTTCCCGCCGAACGGCTGTGGGTCAACCCGGATTGTGGCCTGAAAACCCGCAATCCTGAGGAGGTCTCGGCGTCGCTGACCAACCTGGTCGCCGCGACCAAGGAAGTGCGGGCCAACGCGTAGCCCGCTCTGGCCGGGCAATCGCCGAGCGTGAAACTGTTGCGAAAAGATCGCTGAAATCTCGCAACAGGTTCACGTTCGGCGTGAAGCCCGATCCTCGGACAGCAGGTGCACCGGCACGTCGTCCGCCCAGGGCTGGCGGGTCACCATATCGGCCACCCGGACGTAGCCGCGCTCGAACTCGCCGGTGGCGGCGTCCACCAGGCGATACTGCTGCGTCTGCGTGTGGATCGGCTGGGCGTCGAGCATCACCACGCGCACCTCCCCCGACTCGAAGTGGCAGCGCTTCTGCAAGGCCGCGACCAACTGCTCGTTGCTGAAGTGCCCGTCGCCGAAATTCCATCCGATGGCGGTGCTGCAAAGTCGCTCACCATCGGTGAGGACGTAGTCGTCCTCGTTCTGACCGGCCATCGCGCGGTGCGCCAAGGTGAACAGGGCCCGGCCGTGAGTGTTGAAGGCGCGGAACGCATATCCCATGTACATCGGAATCTGCGCGGCTTCCTTGCTGCCGTAGAACTTCTCCAGTTGCGCGGCGGGCATGCTCGCGATCGCCACGATGCCCTTGGCGATTTTCGCATCCGCGGACGGTTTGATGCACCATAGCGTGGTGTCCCAGTTGCCCGCGTAATAGCGCATGCCGGGCAGAAAGGAAACCTTGCGCGGCAACAAGTTTCCCGTAACAACAGTGCCCGCGACGATGCCGAACAGCAAGATCGGCAGCGGTGTCGTCAGGTCGCCCAGCCCGACGGAGGCGTGGCCGACGAACAGCGCCAGCACGCTGAACATCATGAAGACGTTCCACTCCAGCGGCACGCCCATCGGAATCGACGACAGGATGCCAAAGTGGAAGCACAGCATGACGAATGCGGCGATCGCGGTGGGCCAGCCGCCATGACTGAAGAACAACACCAGCGGCACCAGTCCCTCGATGGCCGTGCTGAAATGCGCGAGCCAGCGCGACGGCCGGCCTGGACGCAGGTCGTCCGGAAAGTGTTCGAAGAACGCTCGTTTGATGAACCGCGGCCGGAACACCGGGTTGTTACTCATCATCGTCGAGATGACGAACGGGAAGTGCTTGTTGAGCTTGGATGTTGCTGCGCCCAGCCAGATCACGAGGCACACCAGTTTGGCGCCGATTATCATGTCCACGCCGTAGCCGGCGAACAGGAACGCGACCGTGAACGACGCGTACACCTCGCCGCGGGCGGCCAGGAAGATGACCTTGTCGCGCAAACCCAGCACGGCCAGAACGCCCAACACCGCCCAGATCTGCCACGCCGGCAACACCCCGACTGTCGTCCCCAGCGCCGGCATCGGCCCGGTGCCGTCGGAGAAGATCGCGATGACCAACAGCACCAGCAATGCGCCGTAGAGCAGCGCGTCGACCGCGGTGCGCTCATCCCCTTTGGTGAAAGGGATGCGATTTGGCCAGGGTGCCAGCCGGATGGTGCCGGGCCGCAGCCAATACAGAATCGAGCCCAGGGGCGGAAAGAACCGGTTGTTCAGCGGGCCGAAGCCGCAGCCCAGACCGACCACTTCGAACAACATGGTGTAGAGCACGACCTTTTCGAACACGATGGGTTCGGCATACCAATGCGCGACGTTGGTGAA
>DASYBR010000045.1:0-3376 GCA_036500645.1 Mycobacterium sp.
AAGCCCGGCGGCGGCCCGGATGTGGCGGCGCACCGCGGCGTGGTCCGGATCGGGAAAAATATAGTGGCTCAACGCCGTTCGTGCGATTGCGCCGGCAAGGTCGCGAGGGTCCACCGCGGCGGCGAAGGCGCCCTCGCGTGCGCAGCGCCGCAGCACTGCCGTCAAGCCGTCGGTCAGGACGGGCAACGCCCGTGCCATCTGCTCGTGCGCGAACTCCGGCTCGAGGTCGAGCAGCCGACCGGGCGGCTGAGCCTCGACGAAAGTCGCGATGACGTCGACCGCTGCTTCTAGCCGTGCGACTCCGACCAACCCAGACGTTGCCTCGCCGATCGCCACATCGAGACGGCGGCGCTCTCGCTTGCCCAGCGCATCGATGAGTTCTTCCTTGGACGCGAAGTAGCGATAAATGGTGGGCCGTGACACCTTAGACAGGGTCGCGACGTCGGAGAGCGACATCCTGCGTGCACCCGCCCGGAACACGAGCCGCTGGGCCGCGTCGAGTATCCGATCGGCCAGATCCCCGTGGTCCGAACCGGATCCGCGTGATTCGGCGATCGACACGACGGCAGCTCCTACAGTTTGCCGAGTTCGCGCAGCCACGAGATCAGCAGCCGCAGCCCGTCGTCAAAGGACATCGGCTCATAACCGAGGCGCCGGGTGGTCACGTTGTCGTTGGTTCTGAGCTTGCGCTCGCTCTTGGCCGCCGCTTTTGCGATGGCCATCAAGGTTGGGCCGAACTCGGCTTTCAACGCCTCCGGATCGGACCGGTAGTCGAGATCTTCGGCGCGGTGGTCGATTCCGGCAATCTCGCACGCACGATTGATACCGCCTGCCGTGCTGAAACTCTCCCGCGGGCGGCCGACCAACAGGTAACGCTCACCGGCCACCCCGCGGTCCAGCGCGGCGATCGAGCCCGCTGCGACGTCCTTGCCCGCCACCCACGTCACCGGAAAAGCGAGATAGCGCTTGATCTTTCCGCGCATACCCGCCAGCAGCACCCGGTTGAAGCTGGTGCGGTGCAAGGCGCGTTCGACGACCGGGGCAGGACCGAAGATCGCGCCCGGGTGACAGGTCAGCACGTCGTCGCCTGCGGCAGCGCGCCGGTGTGCTTCTGAAAACGCGGCGAGCTTGGTGACGGTGTAAGGGTCGTTGGGCGGTTTGGCCAGAACGGGCGCCTCTTCGAAGTCGACGCCGGTGCTCAGATCGAGGAACGTGGCCGTGCTCAGGGCCACCACCCGACGCATGCCGTGGGCCTTCGCCGCATCCAGGACGTTGGTGGTGCCGACCATGTTGACGGCCTTGAAGTCGTCGAGGTCCTGACTCGCGCCGCCCAGCAGCGCCGCACAGTGGATAACCGCCTCGGCGCCCTTGGCCGCGCGCAGCACGTCGTCGGCGTCGCGGATGTCGCCCTTGACCAGTTCAACACCGAGGTCGGACAGCGCGCCGGCTTCGTCCGGATTGCGGACCAGAGCCCGGACCTGGTCGCCACGCTGGATCAACTGCTCGCAGACGTTACCGCCGGTCTGCCCGGTCGCGCCGGTGACGAAGATCGTGCTGGGCATGGCCGTCCTCCTCAGACTTGGGTTGTTACATATCGAACATATTTAGTTAGGACTGTAAACCTTGACATGGGATTGTTCTATATTCAGTTTATGGCACTCGATCCCTCAAGCGTTTTTCTCACCGACCGCGTCGCGGTTGTCACCGGCGGCGGCGCAGGCATCGGCCGCGGCATCGCGGCGGGTTTCAAGGCGTTCGGTGCGCAGGTGGCGATCTGGGAACGCAACCCCGAGTCGTGCGCGTCCGCCGCGACGGAGATCGGTGCGCTGGGCATCGCCGTCGACGTCCGCGACAGTGCTGCGGTGGACGCCGCGCTGGCGCAGACCTCCGCCGAACTGGGGCCGGTGACGATCCTGGTCAACAACGCCGGCGGCGTCTTCTGGTCAGGGATCCTCGACACCAGCGAGAACGGTTGGGACGCGCTGTACAAGTCGAACCTGCGCCACGTCTACCTGTGCACGCAACGCGTGGCTCGCGTCCTTGTCGAGCAGAAATTGCCGGGCAGCATCATCAGCGTCACGTCGATCGAAGGCGTGCGCGCAGCACCGGGTTTCGCGACGTATGCAGCAGCCAAGGCAGGGGTGATCAACTACACCAAGACCGCAGCACTCGAACTCGCCCCGCATGGCATCCGGGTCAACGCGCTGGCGCCCGACATCACCTTGACCGAGGGCATCAGGCAAATTGCCCCGCCGGGTTCCGAAGAGCGGTTCGGCCGCACGATTCCGATGGGACGCGCCGGCCGCGTCGACGAAATGGCAGGCGCCGCAGTATTTCTCGCGTCTGACATGTCCAGCTACATCACCGGTCAAACCATCCATGTCGACGGCGGAACCCAGGCCGCCGGCGGCTGGTATCACCATCCGGAAACCGCCGCGTACGTGCTCGGTCCGAGCAGCTGAGTTGCCTCTAATCGCGGGTGTCCAGCATGACGTGCGCGGACATTCCGCCGTCGATCGAAATCATTTGTCCGGTGATGTAGCGAGACTGCTCTGAAGCCAGGAAAACGACTAGGTCAGCGACGTCTTGTGGTTGTCCGAGATACGGCGTCAGCGTGGCGTGGCCGAGGCGACCGATGATGTCCGCGGACAGATGCGCGCGCACGGCGTCGGTCAGGATCAATCCGGGCACTATGGTGTTCGCCCGCACGCCGCGCTTTCCCTCACTGGTCGCCACGTACATCGTCAGGGTATGCACCCCGGACTTCGACACACCGTAGGCCAAGCGGGTCCGGTCACCCGATAGCGCCGCCCCGGACGACATGTTGACGATGGAACCGCCTCCGCTCTTTCGCATTTCGGGCACAGCGTACTTGCACATCAGCAGCTGGCTTCCGAGGTTGACTTCCAACGATCGCTGCCACACGTCCAGCGTCATCTCGGTCACGGTGGTATCCCGCGACAGGAAGCTACTGGTGGTCAGCGCCGCATTGTTGTGCAGGACATCGAGGCGGCCGAACTCCGCCACCGTGGATCGCACGACGTGCCCGGCCGTCGGCTCTTCTGCGAGGTCGCCGCCGAGTGCGATCGCTTGCCCGCCCGTTCGCCGAATCTGGTCGACGACCTCGGCGGCCTTCGCCTCGTCGATATCGACGACCGCGACGGCGGCGCCTTCACGCGCCAATTCGTGCGCGGTCGCCGCACCGATCCCGCCGGCACCTCCGGTGACTAGTGCGACCTTTCCGGCAAGTCTGGACATCGAGGTCTCTCCCAACGCCGGTTCTTTTCGGTGACGCAAAAGAAAGTTAGCCTGATTCGATGCCGCGTATTGCGCCAATCCCGATGCAAGAGCTCAGCTCACACTCCCGCGAAATCGT
>DASYBR010000046.1:0-6774 GCA_036500645.1 Mycobacterium sp.
TCGAAGAGGACCGCCCTGTGTTTCGGAGACCAGAAAATCAACCTGCGGCCGGTCGGCGCGTTGACCGACGACCCCGACTGGGTTACCGGTGCCGTTGAGGCGGCGGGTTCCGAAGACCTGTGCTTCATCACCACTTCCACGCCCGACGAGGTGCGCGCTCACCTCGCCGCCTGTGGCGTCCAGATCACCTCGGGACCGGTGACCAAGACCGGCGCGCTGGGATCGATGACCTCCCATTACTGCCGTGACCCTGACGGGAACCTGGTGGAGATCGCCGTCTACTGATCAAGGCTGAGGGTGTCGCATGGACGGCGGGTTCAGCCACGGGTCGTCGGGCTCGGGGTTGCCCTTGGGCATCGTGATGTTCTCGACCCCACCGTCCGGCACGTCGGCGAGGCGGATGAAGATGCCGTCCGGATCGGCGACGACCAGCAGCTGGCCGGCCCCGCCCCGAATGACCGAAGAATGTTTGACGCCAAGGGAATTGAAGTGGCGTTCCCAGGCGCGCAAGTCCTCGGTGGCACCCACGGCCAAGTTGAGCGGGTCGTATCCGCATATCGCGTCGGCCGCCCCGGGCGCCCAGCGCAACTCCAGCGGTGTCGGCAGGCCGGGAAGGGCGACGATGACGGCATAACGGGCGCCGTCGTCGTCGATGTGGTCGAACTGCGCCAGGTGCTGGGCGCCGAAAACGCGCCGGTACCAGTCCAGGCTGGCGTCGAGGTCGGACACCGGAAGCTTGAGGTGGTGCAGCCCGGCCAGTGCGGGCGGGTTAGGTGTGTTCACCGGTGTTACTCCCTTCCTGCAGTTCGATACCGAAAAGGGTTGTGAATAGCCCGGGTTCGGCGACGATGCCGTCGGGCCGCACCGCCACGGGGTGGTCCACCTCGGGGGTCGCGGTTGCCGTCAGCTCATCGTCGATCGGTGTGACATCGACGCCCGGCGGCGTCACGAGAGTCCACGCCAGCCCGTGGGGTTGGCTGACCCTCGGGTCGACGCGGTTGCCGATGTCATCGCTGCCTTCAGTACTGCCACCGCCGTAGCCGATGTCGAGCTGGGAAAGCTTGTTGGCCAGGAAGTCGGTGACACCGGGCACGCCGGTGACAGCGCTCAGCGCGTTGTTGCGCAGCTCGGCGGAGCCGGGGTCGGTGATGGTGGCGATCTGCATGAGCTGCGAAGTGAACGCGATGAGCCCGGCAGCCACCGGGCGCCGCTCGGCGTCGTAGGTGTCGAGCATCTCGGCTGGGGCACGCCCGATCAGCACGTGATGCAGTTTCCAGCCCAGGTTCGCCGCGTCTTGAATGCCGGTGTTCATGCCCTGTCCGCCGGCGGGGCTGTGGGTGTGGGCGGCGTCGCCGAGCAGGAACACGTTTCCGATACGCAGCGCTGTGGCGACGCGCTGCTGCACGTGGTAGGCCGAGCTCGAGGCGACGGACTCCAGTTTGGCGTCGCGCAGCCGACCACCGCCTCGGGTCTGCAGCAGGTCGGCGACGGCGGCCGTGTCGGGAGCGGGTGTGCCGAGGGGGACGCCGGCGACGACGCGGAGTTGGTTGCCGGGTAGTGCGGAGGTGATCAGCATTCCCTGCGGGCTCAGCGAAAAGGTGGTGTCCAGGTCGGTTTCGGGGCCGCTGACGACGATGTCGGCGAGGGCGAACAGCGCCTCGGGTGCATCACCGGGGAACTCGATCCCGGCAAGTCGGCGCGTGGTGCTGTGCACGCCGTCGGCGCCTGCGACGTATCGGGCGTTCACCGCGTGCACCATGCCATCGGCGTCGACGATCGTGGCCGCGGTGCCGGGGAAGTCGTCGTGCAGATCCAGCAGACTGGCCGACCGGTACACGTAGCCGCCGAGTGCTTCGAGCCGCTCAGCCAGCCTGACCTCCGTCTGCTGCTGACCGATGAGCAGCAGAAAGGGATACGGGCTGGCGATGGACTCGTAGGACATCCGCATGAGCGGTCGGTCCCGGTCCACGACGGCGAAGCCGCCGCCGCGCAGACCGTCGCCGATCAGGGTGTCGGCCAGGCCGATGCGGTCAAGGTATTCCAGCGTGCGGGGCTGGATCGCTGCCGCCTTGGTACCCGGTGCCGCGGCGGGCTTGGAGTCGATGATCACGTGAGAGATGCCGAGCTGCGCGAGCGTCACCGCGAGCGTCAGTCCGACAGGTCCGGCTCCGACGATCAGCACGTCGGTGTGCCTGGGCAGTTGTCGCATCGTCGAACCTCCTTAACGAAACGATCGTTTCGCTTTTAGCGTACCTGCGGCGTGGGCCATAGCGCAACGGTCGTTTCGCCTTTACAGTGAGGTGGTGCCCAAGCTCAGTGCAGACGCGTGGGAGACGCGCAGGCGACACGTGATGGTCAGCGCGTGGAAGTGTTTCTCGCGCCATGGCTTTCAAGCGACCACGATGGACGAGATCATCGCCGAGACGGGGATGTCGTCAAGCTCGGTGTACCGCTATTTCGCTAGTAAGGACGAGTTGATCGCATCGGCCGCCGAAGAGTCGCTGACCGGGACCAAGGGCATGCTCGACGAGCTGCGCCGGCGCCGTCCGGTGCCCGGCCCGCGCGAGACGCTCGCGGTGATCACCAAGGCGCTGCAGCGCCAAATCGACCAGCCCGACTACGACCTGTCCAAGATCACCGTCAACGCGTGGGCCGAAGCCCTACGGCAACCACAGCTGCACGACCGGGCTTACCGCTTCTACCGCGAAACCCATAAATCGCTGGTCGCCCTGGCCTGGCTGTGGCAATCGGAGGGACTGGTGGCGCCCGACAGTGACCCGACGTCGATCGCCGACCTGTTCGTCTCCTTGATGCCCGGGTTGATCGTCACCCGCCACCTCTACAAGCCCACGACGGCAGCCCGGCTGGCCGAAGGCGTGCTGGCCTTCGCCGCCGCGGAGTCCCGCTAGCGGAAGCTCAAAGCGGATACAGCTCGGGCAGGTTGATCACGATGGCCTCTTGGCTGCTGCGCGCGATCACGACCTCGGCGGGCGTGTCCGGGTCGGGATTCTCCTCCCGGTGCGGCAGATAGGGCGGGATGAAGACATAGTCACCGGGGCCGGCCGCGATGCGAACCTCATGAACGCCATCGTGAAAGACGAACTCCGGGTTGCCGCTTCGCACGTAGATCGCGGTCTCCGAATCGCCGTGGTGATGATTGTCCGAAGCGGATTTCGGTGCGGCATGCGTCTCGCCCATCCAGAGCTTCTCGGCACCGACCGACTGGCCGGACAGCGCCGCGAACCGCCGCAACCCCTCCGACTGCGCCGTGTCGGAGCTGATGTCGGACGCCTTGATGTGGCGCACTCGGTTTCGAGTGACTTTTGTTGCCGTGTCGTCGAAGTCTGGGTGGAATCCGTCTGAAGTCGCCATGGCTCAATTATTCCTCCGACGCATCCCGATACGCCTCAAGCAGTCTCAACCACAGCTCACTGACGGTCGGGAAGCAGGGGACGGCGTGCCACAATCGATCGATGGGAACCTGACCGGCGACGGCGATGGTCGCCGAGTGCAGCAGCTCGGTCACGCCCGGACCGACCAGGGTTACCCCGAGCAGATGGCCCCGATCCAGGTCGACCACCATGCGGGCCCGGCCTGTGTAGCCATCCGCAAAAAGCTTTGCCCCCATGACGACGTCACCAATTTCGATGTCGACCGACCGGACTCGGTGGCCGGCATCTTCGGCTTGTTGCGCCGTCAGTCCGACCGCGGCCGCTTCGGGATCAGTGAAGAAGGCTTGCGGTACCGCGTAATGGTCGGCGGTCGTCGCATGCGTGCCCCACGGCTTGGTGTCCAATGGTTTTCCTGCGGCACGGGCGCCGATCGCTGCACCGGCGATGCGCCCTTGATACTTGCCCTGGTGGGTGAGCAGGGCTCGGTGGTTGACGTCGCCCGCCGCATAGAGCCAGCCGTCATCGATCTCCCGCACTCGGCAGGTGTCGTCCACGTCGAGCCAGCTACCCGGAACCAGTCCCACTGTCTCCAAACCGATGTCGTCGGTCAGCGGTGCTCGGCCGGTGGCGAAGAGCACCTCGCTGACCTCCAGTTCGGTGCCATCGTCCAACTCGAGTACTACGTGTTCGGGGTCGGGACGACGCAGCGCGCGGACCGACACACCCACTCGCACGTCGACGCCCGCATCGATGAGCCCCTGTCCGATCAGCCCGCCCACGAACGGCTCCATCCGGGGTAACAGCCCCGATCCCCGCGCAAGCAAGGTCACTTTGGACCCCAATCCGTGCCACGCCGTTGCCATTTCGACGCCCACGCCGCCGGCGCCGACGACGGCAAGCGACTCCGGGACGGAACTGCTATCCGTGGCTCGTCGATTGGTCCACGGGTTTGCCTCGGCGATTCCGGGCAGATCGGGGAGCGCGGCCCGGCTTCCGGTGCAGATGACAACCGCGTGCCGCGCGGTCAGCACCGACTGCTCGCCGTCGGGCGCCGTGACGACGACCCGACGCGGGCCGTCCAACCGTCCGTGGCCGCGCACCAGGGTTGCGCCGATTCCGCTTACCCAGTCGGCCTGGCCGCTGTCGTCCCAGTCGGTGACATAGCGGTTGCGCCGGCCAACGACCCCGTCCACGCCGATGGAACCGGTGACCGCCTCGCGGGCGCCGTCCACCCGCCGGGCGTCCGCGAGGGCAATGACCGGGCGCAGCAGCGCTTTACTGGGCACACACGCCCAATAGGAGCATTCACCCCCGACGAGTTCGCGCTCGACCATGGCCACGCGCAGACCCGTGGCCCGGGCACGTTCGGCCGCGTTCTGGCCGATCGGTCCGGCGCCAAGCACCACGACGTCGACATCTCGTTCGTTGTCTGCTGTCACGTTCGGCGATCCTTTCGGTGTCGAATCCTTGGTGCGGCGCCGAACTCGGGAGGCTCAGCGGGGCCAGTTGATGAGTTGCTCGGCGAGCCGGCGTAGATCACTCGCGACGACGTCCGGTTGCGGCAGGCCGTCCACCGGAAGCGGCGGATTGCCGGGCCGGGTGATAAGCGCGCCGCTGAATCCGACACGCTGGGCACCGATGGTGTCCCACACATGGGCGGCGACCATCATGCAATCGCCGGGGACTACCCCCAACGCGTCGCACGCATGCCGGTACACGACCGGAGCCGGCTTGAACGCGTGGCAGGATTCAACGCTCAACTGCTGTTCGAAGAAGTCGGCGAGGCCGGCGTTTTCCAGGGGCGTCGTCGTCCCGGGCCGGTGCGGCGAGTTCGTCAGCGTCGCGAGGCGAAAGCCGTTGTCCCGCAATGCGGTAAGTCCGACCGCTACGTCGGGGTGAGCCGGCATCGTGCGCATCTTCGATTGCAGGAGGTGGACGTCGTCGTCGGTGATGTCGACCCCGTGAATGTCGCCCACCATGCGTAACACGCCCTGGCCAAGCGTAAAGAAGTCCACATAGGACTCAGCCAGCGTGGCGGTCATCGAGTACATGATGAGTTGACCGAACCATTCCCGCAGTACTCGTTCGTCGCCGAACAACTGGCCGAAAAGTGGTGCGATGGAGTCGATGTCAATCAGCGTCTCGTTGACGTCGAAAACGAGGACGGACGGCTTCGGCATGGTCACGGCTCGACATCCTTGCGTTCGGGAACATCCGGTCGGAGATAACCGATGAGGCACAGGCAGATCAACGACATCGCCACCACCGGCCATCGGAGGGCGAGGAGTGCAGCCGTCACGAATACTGCAATTGTGATGAACGACCTCATCTGCATCGACCTGCGCATCCGCGCTGAAATATCTTCGTGGGCCGGACGATCGACGGCCTCCCAGCACAGCGCAAGGTAGGTGATGTTGACCAGCGCGAAGACAGCAGCGTACAAGCTCACGGGCGCCGCGGCCAGTCTGCTGTCAGCGATCCACTCGGTGGTGAACGGGATCAGCGACACCGAAAACAAGTGCGCGAAATTCGACCACACCAACCGCGGCGTCGCAGCTTCGGCGTAGTTGAACAGGTGATGGTGATTGACCCAGACGATCGCAATGAACAAGTAGCTGACCACATAGCTCAGACCGGTGGGCCATAGCGGTAGGAGAGCGCTGAAGCCGTGAGCGGTCGGTGGTTTCAGCTCAAGAACCAGGACGGTGATAAGGACTGCGAACACACCGTCGGAGAACGCGCGTACCCGCTCAGGAGTGGTTTGTCGCGCCGCCACCGCTGTCTTCCGTTCGCGTTCAGCGTTTGTTCGCGGTGGGCGTTCTGGTGGACACCTCATCGGTATCGAGACCGCGGTCAACGCCATGGGGTATGACGGTTTGGCCGGGCTCGAGCTGCAGTTGCTTGCCGTCGAGGTAGACGTCGACCTTGTCGGGCTCGAAGGACACCAGATTGGTCACCCGCACCACATCGCGCCAAGCGTTGATGTACGACCACGCGGCCCGCTGGTGGCTGCCGATATCGTAGTAGGAGCATATTCCCTTGTACGGGCAAAAAGTTTGTACATCAACGAGTTTGAGGGCAGACTCGCTGATATTCTCGCGCGCTACATACCAGCGGGGTGCGAAGCCCGATTCATAGAGCGCCAGCGGGTGTTGGGTGTCCGCGATCACTTTGTCACCATCGGAGACAACGAGATGCCGTGACGTGGAGCGGATATCGATCCGGTGATAGGCATCGGAGGCGTGCCCCACGATGCGTTCGTTCTCTTCGTAGAAGGCGTCCATGGAGCGCCAGGCGAAGGCGACCCGTCCATCGAGAACCGCGGCGTGACGTGGTAGCGAAGTGTGTTGCCAGGCGCTGTGGTTCGCTTCTCGCTCAGCGA
>DASYBR010000047.1:0-2509 GCA_036500645.1 Mycobacterium sp.
TCGGGATGCCAGTCCACCGGACCGGCGACGATGCAGTGGCTGGTCAGCTTGCGCCCCAGCACGGTCTGGGCGGCGCGAGCCGCGTCGATCACCGCGGGCAGGCTTACGCCGGTGTCTACGCCCATCTCGTGGAACATGTTGATCAGGTCCTCGGTGGCAATGTTTCCAGTGGATCCGGCGGGAACGGGGCAGCCCCCTAGTTCGCCGAAGCTGGATTCGAAGCTGGTGCAACCCGCCTGCAAGGCTGCGTAGGCATTAGCGAGCCCCTGCCCGCGGGTGTTGTGAAAATGCGCGGTGATCTCGATGCCGGGAAGGCGTTCAATTGCCGCCGCGAAGATGTCGAAAACATAAGCGGGATGCGCCATTCCGGTGGTGTCGCCGAACCCTATCTCGGCGCAGCCGGCTGCGGCGAACTGCTCGGCGATCTCCAAGGTGCGCTGCATCGGGACCTTGCCCTCGAACGGGCAGCCGAACGCGGTGGCGATCACGGCGGTGGGGCGGAGGTCTTCGGCGTCGATGCGTTTGGCGACGATCTGGTTGTCGGTCATCGACTCGTCGATGGTCCGGTTGACGTTGCGCCGGTTGTGGGTTTCCGAGGCCGAGACGAACATCGCGACTTCGTGGAACCGGTCCCGAACTTTCAGTGCGTTGTCCAGCCCGCGATTGTTGGGTACCAACACCGTCAGTGACACGTGTTCGGGAATGTCCACGCCGCCCAGGACTTCGACGCCGTCGGCCAGCTGGGGAATGACATCGGGACGCACGAAGCTGGCGATCTCGATGCGATCGAGGCCGGTGCGCGCCAATTGGTTGATGAGCGCGATCTTGTTTTCGGTGCTGAGGATCTCGGGCTCGTTCTGGAAGCCGTCACGGGGACCGACTTCGCGGATCCGGGCGTTGGCGGGCAATGTCGGGCTCATAGGGTGGTGTTCTCCTTTTCCAATTGCTCACGGAACTCGGGGGCCGCGATGGTGGCCAGTCGACGGGCCCGCTCACCGATGCTGCAGCCGCGCAGGTGCGCCGCCCCGTGCTCGGTGACTACGACGTCGACGTCGGAGCGGGCGGTGGTCACCACCCCGCTGTCGAGGCGTGACTTGATTGTCGAGTGGCCGCGGAACTTTGAGCGCAGGGCGATGATCGAGCGCTTGCCGGTGAGGGCGGCGGCGCGGGTGAAGTCGACTTGGCCACCGACGGCGCCGACGTAGACGCCGCCGCTGACCTCGGCGCCGACCTGGCCGGACAGGTCGACCTCCACGGCGAAGTTGATCGACACCAGGGAGGCCAGCCGCGAAAGTATTTGGGGCGTATGGGTATAGCTGGTAGGCCGAAACAGGGTGGGCAGCTCGGGGATGCGGCGGTAGAGTTCGGCGGACCCGAGCGCGGTGCCGACGACGATGAGGCCGGGATCGACCTCCTTGTGCCGGCCGGTGGCCACCCCTTTGTCCACCAATCGCATCAGGGCGTCGGTGATCATGCCGGTGTGAAAGCCGAGATCTTGGTGCTCGGCGAGGGCGTCGAGCACTGCCGCCCCCAGTGATCCGACGCCCAATTGAACGGTGTCGCCGTCGTCGACCAGTCCGGCGATGTGTGCGGCGATCTGCCGATCCACCGCATCGGGCGTGCGGGTCGGGTCTGCAGCCAACGGCCGGTCGGTGGTGATGGTGGCGGCGAATCGTTCGACGGGGATCGGATCGGTTCCCGTGGTGGCGGGCATCTGTTCGTTTATCTCGGCAATGAGGACCGGGGTGTGCGCTACGGCGTCGGCGACGTAATCCACACCGATGCCCAGCGAGCACCGTCCACCGGCGTCCGGTGGCGCCACCTGAAGCAGCCCGACGTCGCACGGCAGTCGGCGTTCAGCGAACATCCTCGGCAGCGCAGAGTAATGGCACGGGACGACCTCCAGACGACCGCTGCGACTGAGCTCGCGCAGCTCTCCCAGTCCCCCATACGAAACCATCGACACCCGTGCGGGCATGTTCAGGGCAAGTTGGTCGTTCCAGGAGAGCCCGGTGAACGTCCGGATCGGTCCGATGCGGGCATTCTGGTTGATCAGCGCATCCACTAAGGGGCGGGGTTCGGCAGCCGCCTGGCCCCACCACACTCCGTCGCCGCTCGACAAGAACTTGGTGAAATCGATCAAGACGGCACTCGCTGGATGATGGTCCCGGTGCCCATACCGCCGCCGCAGCACATGGCCACCAAACCGAGGTTGGTCTCCCGGCGTTCGAGTTCGGCGACCAAGGTGGCGATCAGCCGCGCACCGGTGGCGCCGACGGCGTGGCCCAGAGCGATCGCCCCACCGTTGACATTGATCCGCTCAGGGTCCGCTTTGAGTTCGCGCTGCCAGGCCAGGACCACTGAGGCGAAAGCCTCGTTGATTTCGAACAGATCGATATCGTCGACCGAAAAGCAATTGCGTTCCAACAACTTACGCGTGGCCGGTATGGGACCGGTGAGCATGATGATCGGGTCGACGCCCACGGTGGTCTGATCGATGATGCGGGCC
>DASYBR010000048.1:0-3274 GCA_036500645.1 Mycobacterium sp.
GGATCGGCGCACCCGGCCCAATTAGTCCGGGGCGCTGGTGGCCAGGCCGTGCCGCGTCGCGTACAAGCTGGCACCGATGCGGTTCGAGACCCCGATCTTGGCATAGATGCGCTCCACGTGATTGCGGACCGTCTTCTCGGAAATCCAAAGGGCCGAGGCGATCTCACGGTTGGACCGTCCCTGTGCGACATACAGCAACACCTCGGCTTCTCGCCGCGTCAACCCCGCCGGTCTGGCGGCTCTGCGCGACGGCCGGTGGCCCGCGGCCTCCAGCACGGCTTCGATCAAGTCGCCGTCCAGGCACCCGCGAGCCGCTTCGCTTCGTAGCCGCTTTGCCGCGGCAGCCTCGTCCAGCGCGTCGCGATAAGGGCGCGGTTCCATTGAGGAGCAATAGCTTTCGGCAGCGGAGAGTATCCGGTCGCGCACAGACAGGTCCGCACCCCGAACACCGTTCGGATATCCCGACCCGTCCATTCGTTCGTGATGGTTCACCGCGGCCTCCCGCACGGCCTTCAGGCCGCCGACCCGGGCCAAGATCCTGCCGGTCAGATACGGATGCATCTGCACGCGCTCCCGTTCGGCGTCGGACAGTGCACCCGGCTTCTCCCACACCCGGTTGGACACACCGATCCGACCGAGATCGTGCACGTAACCCGCACGGCGCAAGACATCGAGCTCGTCTGGCGGCAGCCCGGCACATTTACCGGCGCTCTCCGCCAGCTCGGCCACTGCGCGCGAATGGCCAAGCGTGAACGGGCATTTCAGGTCCACGAAGTCACCCATCGCGCGCAGCAGTCCGTCGAGCGCGGGACCGCTGAGCGATTCCCCGGGATCCGGAGCCAGGCCGGCCGCGCTCGACCACACGTCTTCGCTATCGCGCAGCAGATCATCGGCAGCGGCCGTGAACACCGCGACGATGTCCGGGTCGAACTGTTTGCCGTTGCGCCGGCGAACCTCGGCGACCGCGGCTTCCGCGCCGTGAGCCCGGTGGTGCACTTCGGCGATGTCGGCAATCTGCGCGATCCGCATCACCACGGGGATCCGTTCCCCGGCCGCCCCGGCGGGCAGACCGCTTCCGTCCCACCGTTCATACGCGTAGGGCAGGGCTTCGCACACATCCGCACCCAAACCGATCTCCTCGGCGAGCAAGGCAGCCGACAGGCAATGGGACTGCACCAATGCGCCGAGATTCCCGCGTGCATCCAGAAATACCTTGGCCGCCAACTGGGCTCGTTTCGGCAGCGTCGACCCACGGCCCAGATTGCCCAATAGGAATCGCCGGTACGGCGCGCCGGACCAGTCGATGAAGTGGCTGTCATGTCGCATCGCGATGTCGTCGCCGAACCACCGCGTGTACTCGTGGGAGTCGGCATGACAACCGATCCACATGACCAGACCCGTGTAGAAAACGGTCCCGCGCTCGCGTTCGCCGAGCCCGACTCGCTCGGCCAGCCTGGTGCCCATCGTCGCCGACCGCAGCATGTGATCCATCGGCTGGCCGAGCCCGAGGTCGACCGCTAACGACAACGCCGCCAGAACCTCGATCCGCGAGACGGCTCCGTCGAAGGGCATGAAACTCGCCCCTTCCCCGGCCCGATCGTGGCCGCGGCGTCAGTGTAGCCACACAGCGACCGATGCCTGATAACCCTAGGGCATAGGCGTTGCTAGGGCGAGTGTGCGGCCAGCCGCACACCGGACGCCGAATGTGCGGCCGGCCGCACAGTCGGCGCAGAGGATGGGACTAGCGCCGCTTCACCGATTTGGGCGGCTTGGCGCCCCGGCCTTGCTGCCGGGCCGCGGCGCGTCGCTCGCGGCGGCTGGCACCGGCCGGCACGCCGGCTGGCGTCCTCTCGTCGCCGCCACCGTTGCGCTGCAGTTGCGCCGAGCCGTCCTCGGACGGACCGGAGTACGTCAGGGCGGGTGCCTCGGTGTCAATGCCCTTGGCGCGCAAAGTACTTGGGGCAGGTTCTTCGCGCACCGCCGTGGGTGCAGCGGTTTGCTGACCACCGGCTGCGGCCGCCTCTGCGAATTCCTGCAGTCCTTCCGGCGTCTCGACCGGGGCAACTTGCGGGGTGGGCACCGCCTCGACGGTGACGTTGAACAGGAAGCCGACCGACTCCTCTTTCATGCCGTCGAGCATGGCCATGAACATGTCGTAGCCCTCGCGCTGGTACTCCACCAGCGGATCACGCTGGGCCATTGCGCGCAGCCCGATACCCTCCTTGAGGTAGTCCATTTCGTAGAGGTGCTCGCGCCACTTGCGGTCGATGACGTTGAGCAGGACGTTGCGTTCCAGCTGACGCATCGCACCCTCGCCCGCGAGCTCCTCGAGCTCGGCTTCCCTTGCGGCGTAAGCGCGTTCGGCGTCGGCGAGCAGCTCGTCGAGCAACTCTTCACGGGTGAGGTCGTCGTGCTCGGAGTCGTCGTCCTGCCGCTTCACCGACTGGGGCGAGATCCCGACCGGGTAGAGGGTCTTGAGCGCGGTCCACAGCGCTTCCAGATCCCAATCCTCGGCATAGCCTTCGACCGTCGCGCCGTTCACGTAGGCGGTGACCACGTCGCGGAGCATGTCCAGCGCCTGCTCTTTGAGGTTCTCGCCTTCCAGGATGCGGCGGCGCTCGGCGTAGATCACCTTGCGCTGCTGGTTCATCACCTCGTCGTACTTGAGGACGTTCTTTCTGACCTCGAAGTTCTGCTGCTCGACCTGGGTCTGGGCACTCTTGATCGCCCGGGTCACCATCTTGGCTTCGATGGGGACGTCGTCGGGCAGATTCAGCCGGTTGAGCATCGCCTCCAGCGCGGCGCCATTGAAGCGGCGCATCAGCTCGTCGCCCAGCGACAGGTAGAAGCGGGACTCGCCCGGGTCGCCCTGCCGGCCGGAACGGCCGCGCAGCTGGTTGTCGATGCGGCGCGACTCGTGCCGCTCGGTGCCCAGCACGTACAGACCGCCGGCCTCGATCACCTCGGCGGCCTCCTGGCTCGCCTCCTCCTTGACCTTCGGCAGTTCCTCGTGCCAGGCCGCCTCGTACTCGTCCCCGGTCTCCACCGGGTCGAGCCCGCGGGCGCGCAGCCGCAGGTCGGTGAGGAAGTCGACGTTGCCGCCCAGCACGATGTCGGTACCGCGGCCGGCCATGTTGGTGGCCACGGTGATGCCACCGCGGCGGCCCGCCTCGGCGATGATGGCCGCCTCCTGCTCGTGGTACTTCGCGTTGAGCACGTTGTGCGGAACGCGGCGCTTGGTGAACTGCCGCGACAGATACTCCGAGCGCTCGAC
>DASYBR010000049.1:0-17052 GCA_036500645.1 Mycobacterium sp.
TAAAAAGCGTACTAATCGAACGATTTCACGAAAATAAGTGGACTATTCGTTCGAATAATTCTTCGCGCGGCGAAGACTGGAATTGTGGCCAACCGGAGCCGCGGTAGAGACCTATATCTACCGGGGCTTCGGTTGGGAACGCTATGCCGCGCAATATCTTTCAGGCCTCTGCTGGTTCACCGCGGGCAGCCGACTGATCAGCGTCGCAGTAGCTTGAGGGGGCTATTGCGCCGGGATCGGATCCGAATGCTGCCAAACTCCAGTTGCCTAAACGGTTTTCGGATAGCGTGACCCCAATCGGCGCAGGCAACTCGCCATTTTTTCATGCCCGCAATCGGGTGATGTGGAGAAAGTCGCACGCGACGTTCCCCGGGTGGAGTCGTACGGTAGACATGCGCTGGGACAACCGGCGCCCGTGGGACAAGCACCGGAGGGACGAGTATGCCGCGCCATCACGTCGTGATCATCGGAAGCGGATTCGGTGGACTGACTGCGGCAAAGGCGCTCAAACGCACCGACGTCGACATCACCCTGATCTCGAAAACGACCTCCCACCTGTTCCAGCCACTGCTGTACCAGGTGGCGACCGGAATCCTGTCCGAAGGCGACGTCGCGCCCAGCACCAGGCTGGTGCTGCGCAGGCAGAAGAACGTCCGGGTGCTGTGGGGCGAGGTCTCCGCGATCGACATGACCGCCAAGACGGTCACGTCACACCTGATGGGCATGGAAACGGTGACGCCCTACGACAGCCTGATCGTGGCCGCGGGCGCACAGCAGTCCTACTTCGGCCATGACGAGTACGCCGCCTTCGCGCCCGGAATGAAGTCCATTGACGACGCCCTGGAGCTGCGCGCCCGCATCCTGGGTGCGTTCGAGGCCGCCGAGGTGGCAATCGATCCGGCCGAGCGCAAGCGTCGCCTGACTTTTGTGGTGGTCGGGGCGGGGCCCACGGGCGTCGAATTGGCCGGCGAGATCGTCCAGTTGGCCGAGCGCACCCTGGCCGGGGCATTCCGGACGATCACGCCCAGCGAGTGCCGGGTCATCCTGCTGGACGCCGCGCCCGCGGTGTTGCCGCCGATGGGTCCCAATCTCGGCCTCAAGGCGCAGCGGCGGCTGGAAAAGATGGGCGTCGAGGTTCAGCTCAACGCGATGGTGACCGCGGTCGATTACCTGGGCATCACCGTCAAGGACAAGGACGGCAGCGAACGCCGCATCGAATGTGCGTGCAAGGTGTGGGCGGCCGGCGTGCAGGCCAGCTCGCTGGGCCAGATGGTTGCCGAGCAGTCCGAAGGTACCGAAACCGACCGCGCCGGAAGGGTGATCGTCGAGCCCGACCTCACCGTCAAGGGACATCCGCACGTGTTCGTCGTCGGTGACCTGATGTCGGTATCCGACGTCCCCGGGATGGCGCAGGGCGCGATCCAGGGCGCGAACTACGCGGCCAACATCATCAAGCAGACAGTCAAGGGACACGACGATCCCGCCACCCGAAAGCCCTTCAAGTACTTCGATAAGGGCAGCATGTCCCTCATCTCCCGGTACAGTGCCGTCGCGAAGGTCGGCAAGCTGGAATTCGGCGGCTTCATCGCCTGGCTGGCCTGGCTGCTGCTGCACCTGTACTACCTGGTCGGTCATCGCAACCGAGTCGCCGCCATGTTCGCCTGGGGCATCTCTTTCCTGGGCCGCAGTCGCGGCCAGATGGCCATCACCAGCCAGATGATGTATGCCCGGCCGGTAGTGGACTGGGTGGAGCGACAAGCGCAGGAGGGGACGCTGGCGGCGGCCGAACGCATCGAAGCGGCCGAGAAGCAGGCCGGTTAGCTCAGGGCCTGGTCGATATCGGCGATCAGGTCGTCGGTGCCTTCCAGCCCGACGGAGATGCGGACGACGCCGTCGCCGAGCCCGATCGCGGCGCGGCCCTCCGGCCCCATCGCGCGGTGAGTTGTCGTCGCGGGATGGGTGACAAGGGATTTGGCGTCGCCCAGATTGTTGGAGATGTCGATCAGCCGCATCTTGTCCAGTACCTCGAAAGCCCGTTGCTTGGCGGCACTTTCCGGGCAGTCGAGCGCGAAGGTGACCACCGTCCCCCCGCCGGACATCTGACGCTTCGCCAGGTCGTACTGCGGGTGTGAGGACAGGAACGGGTAGCGGACCCAGCTCACCGCCGGATGGCTTTCCAGGAATTCGGCGATCCGCAGCGCCGCGAAATTGCAGTGCTCGACCCGAACCGCAAGCGTCTCAAGGCCTTTCAGCAGCACCCAGGCATTGAAGGCGCTCAACGCCGGGCCGGTGTGCCGCATCAATTTCTGCACCGGACCGTCGATGTATTCCTTGCCGCCCAGAATGGCGCCGCCGAGCACCCGGCCCTGACCGTCGATGTGCTTGGTGCCCGAGTACACCACCACGTCAACCCCGAGCGGAAAGCCCTGCTGCAGTAATGGTGTGGCAAAGACATTGTCCAGCACCACTTTTGCGCCCGCCGCGTGGGCAAGCTCGGTCACCGCGACGATGTCCACCAGCGACTGCATCGGATTCGACGGCGTCTCGAAGAACACCGCCGTGGTCGGCACCGACAGCGCCTTCTCCCACTGCGCCAGGTCGTCGCCGTCGACGAAGACGGTCTCCACACCCCAGCGCGGCAGGATCTCGTTGCACACCACGAAACACGACCCGAACAGGCTGCGCGCCGCAACCAACCGGTCCCCCGCCCCCAGCAGCGCCCCCAGCGAGGTGAACACCGCCGCCATTCCGCTCGCGGTGGCGAACGCGGCCGGCGCGCCCTCGATCAGCCGCAGCCGCTCCTCGAACATCGCCACGGTCGGGTTGCCGTAGCGCGAGTAGACGAAGCGCTCCAGCTCGCCGCTGAACGATTTCTCCGCCTCGGCCGCCGAGGGGTAGACATACCCCGACGTCAGGAACATCCCCTCGGCCGTCTCTTCGAACTCCGATCGCAGGAGTCCGCCGCGCACGCCGATGGTGGCCTGGCTGACGCCGTCGGGCAGCGCCTTTGGCGTGCGAACCGAGTCGGTCATGGCCGCATCACCCTGCTCATCCCTGTTAACCCTGTTTCCAGGGCAGACCGATCGCCCGCCACCCCGTCTCGCCGCGGTGACCGCTGGCATTGAGGTGGCCTTCGAAGCCATCCAGGATGTTGTAGGCCGGCGTGATGCCCGCCTCGGTCGCGGTCTCGGCGGCGCCGATGGAGCGATTGCCCGAGCGACACAGGAACACCACCGGCCGATCGGCGTCCGCCTCGGCGGGCGGGATGTGCTGTCGCAGCTCCTCGCCGAAGTTCGCGTTGTGTTCCCCGGCAGACGTATTCCACTCGATGAACAACGCCTCGCGGCCGAGGCTGGACAGATCGGGCACACCGACGAACCGCCATTCGGCGTCGGTGCGCACGTCGACCAGGACGGCGTTGGGGTTGTCACTGAGCAGCTTCCATGCATCCAGGGGTGAGATGTCTCCCGCGTACGACCGTGCCTGCCCTGTGCTCATGCTTGTTTGACCTCGTCTTGTTGATGGGCTCGTCCTTCGACGAGCTTTGTGAGCTCCCCCGGCCCTGAAACACCTGATCTCGGATCGTAGCGAGGTCGTGGTCACGCGCATCTGGCGGCGGTGAATTTAGAGGCCGCGCCGAGGATCGGCTCAGCCGCGGGCGTCTTTCGCAGTCAGCCGGCCGGCGACCGAACTGGCGCGATCACGTGCGGCCGTCACCTCCGGTGCGGTGGCCAGCGCGTGAAAGCCCCGCCCGCAGGAGCGCAGGTCGCTCTCCGGCACACTCAGCGCGCCGTTCAGGGCCGCCGCGGTCGGTTCGTCGACCGGGTCGACCGCGCGCGCCGCGCCCGGCGAAACCATCATGGTGTCCACCGGCAGGCCCAGAATGGTCCGGGCCTGCAGTTCGAAGGCCGAGAGCCGCTGGCTGCGCGCAGTCACCCAGGCGCTCGCGGGCAGGTACGGGGTGACGTCGGCGAAGTACACCTCGTCACCGTTGATCATCAACTCGACCCCGAAAACGCCCCGCCCGCCGAGCGCCTTGACGATGCGTGCGGCGATCGACCTGGCGGCGTCCGTCGCCGACGTGCTCATCTTCTGGGGTTGCCAGGACTCCTGCACGTCGGCGTTGACGCCACGGTGCCCGATGGGCGAGCAGAACTCGATCGCAGGACCTTCCGGGCCCTCGCTGCGCACCGCGAGCAGCGTGACGTAGAACTCGACCTCGACGACCGTCTCGGCCAGCACCCGCTGTCGGCTGCCCGCCACGCGTTGCCAGACGCGCTCGATGTCCTCGGGCCCCGCGATCACGGATTCCCCCCGCGGCGCCGCCCCCGCCACCGGCTTCACCAGCAGCGGATAGCCGGCGTGGGCTCCTACCGCCTGCAGCTCACCGACCGATCCCGCGAACCAGAACGGCGCGGTGGGGAGCCCCAGCTCGTCGGCGGCCAACCGGCGTAGGCCCTCTCGGTCGGCGGTGAGCCGAACGGCGCGAGCGCTGGGTACCAGTTGGGGGCCTGCAGGCCCGACGCTCTCGAGTGCCTGGACGGTGACCGCGTCGCCGGCCGTCACCACGAAGTCCGGCTGCAGCCGTCGGATGACTCCCGCCAGCTGGTCGGCGTCCGACATCGGGATCACGATCGACTCGTCGGCGACGCCGTGCGCGGGCGCGTCCGCGTGCTCGTCGACCGCGACCACCCGCGCGCCCAGTCGACCCAACGCGATCGCCAGCTCCCGGCTGAGCTCACCGGAGCCCAATAGCATCACGCGCGGCCGGACGTCGACTTTCGCGGCCGGGGCCTGCGGGGGCACCACGATCGCGGTTGTTTTCTCGTCTGATCCCTCGGTCACGTGGTCCATCACCGCTCAAGGATAGGTCGACCGGCAGGCGGCGAGGCCGACGTCAGGGCTGACCAGGAAGCAAGCGCACCATCAGGCCGTTGCCCTCGGCCAGCACCGTGTCGTCGGCATCGACCAATTCCGCGGCCACGAACGCCTTGCGCCCCTCGGTGCCGGTGACCCGCCCACGCACCGCCAGCGGCTCGTCGATCGGAGTGATCTTGCGGTAGTCGACGTGCAGGAACGCGGTGCGGCTGATGGGGCGGCCCGCGGCGTGCGAGATCATGCCGAACATGTGGTCGAACAGCAACGGCAGCACACCGCCGTGCACGGCGTGGTTTCCGCCCACGTGAAACCGGGTGAAGTGGCCCGTCATTTCGACCCCTTCGGGCGCGTACCGCGTCAAGACCCACGGCGGCAGCAGCAGGCTGCCCATGCCCGGTAGGTCGGGTGTCCGGCCGGCGGGCGCCTGCCCCTCGTCGGCTTTGAACGGGCCCAGCAGCTCCACCAGCGCGGCCACGCGGTCGGCCGCGTC
Organism: Mycobacterium sp.; assembly: GCA_036500645.1. Taxonomy (GTDB): domain Bacteria; phylum Actinomycetota; class Actinomycetes; order Mycobacteriales; family Mycobacteriaceae; genus Mycobacterium. Next base: position 5,369 of record DASYBR010000049.1, read on the forward strand.
GTCCCAGACGTCGTCACCGGGGTTGGCGGACACGGCGAGGTCCTGCAGCTGACGCATGGCCGCGACGAACCGGCCGAATCCCTGCCCGGGTGTTGCCGGGCCGTATTCCGGAAAGCCGCCGTGGTGCTCGTATTCGGGGTCGAGTTCTATCGGGTTGGGCTCGGGCTCCGTCACGGGCGAACCTGCAGCACATCGCGCCGCACGATCGTCTGCTCCCGCCCGGGGCCAACCCCGATGCATGAAACGTGTGCTCCGGCAAGCTCTTCCAGCCGCAGGACGTAGTCACGCGCTTTGGCGGGCAGGTCGTCGAACTCCCGCGCATCCGAGATGTCCTCCCACCAGCCCGGCAGCTCCTCGTAGATCGGCTCGGCGCGGGCGAGGTCGCTCTGGGTCATCGGCATCTCGTCCAGGCGCGCGCCGTCGACCCGGTACCCGACGCAGACCGGAACCGTTTCCAGGCTGGACAGCACGTCGAGTTTGGTCAGGAAGTAGTCGGTGATGCCGTTGACCCGGGTCGCATACCGGGCGATCACGGCGTCGAACCAGCCGCAGCGTCGGCGCCGTCCGGTGGTGACACCGAATTCGCCGCCGGTCTTCGACAGGTATTCGCCGTACTCGTCGAACAGCTCGGTCGGGAACGGGCCCGAGCCCACCCGGGTGGTGTAGGCCTTGAGGATCCCGAGCACGGTGGTGATCCGGGTCGGGCCGATTCCAGAACCCACGGCCGCGCCGCCGGCCGTCGGATTCGACGACGTCACATAGGGATACGTGCCGTGGTCGACGTCGAGCAGGGTGCCCTGCGAACCTTCGAGCAGGACGGTCTCGCCGGCCTCCAGCGCATTGTTGAGCAGCAGGCGGGCGTCGGCGATGCGGTGCCGGAAACCCTCGGCCTGTTGCAGTAAGGCGTCGACCACCTGGTGCGGATCCAGCGCCTTGCGGTTGTAGATCTTGACCAGGATCTGGTTTTTCAGTTCCAGGGCACCCTCGACCTTGTGGGTCAACACCTCTGGGTCGAGCACGTCGGCGACCCGGATTCCCTGGCGGGCGATCTTGTCCTGATAACAGGGCCCGATGCCGCGGCCGGTGGTGCCGATCTTCTTGTTACCCATGTAGCGCTCGGTGACCTTGTCGATCGCGACGTGATACGGCAACAACAGGTGCGCGTCGGCGGAGATCAGCAGCTTCGAGGTGTCGACACCGCGGTCTTTTAGGCCTCGCAACTCGTCCAGCAGCACGCCGGGATCGATCACCACACCGTTGCCGATGACGTTGGTGACGCCGGGGGTCAGCACCCCCGACGGGATGAGGTGCAACGCGAAATTCTCGCCCGTGGGCAAGACGACGGTGTGGCCCGCGTTGTTGCCACCCTGATAACGCACCACCCACTGCACGCGTCCACCGAGCAGGTCAGTGGCTTTACCTTTGCCCTCGTCGCCCCATTGGGCGCCGATGAGGACGATTGCCGGCATGACTTGCTCCCACCTAATTCCGCGTGTTTAAGCCTGTTTATTGTGGTCCAGCCGGTGACCCACCCTATCCCAGCGGTTTGCGAGGAGTGCCTTGAACACGGCCGAGAGCAGAGCCAGCCTGGTGGTCCTGGTCTTCGGCCAGCACCAGCCTCCACGCGCCCTGGGTGACCTACCCGTGCACCGCGTCGACACACACGCCGAAATCGACTCCGCGATAGCCCTTTACCGCAGGGTCGTGGTGGTCGGCACCGATGCCGACCTGGCCGCGCTGTTGAGTCGGCTGTTGCGGGCCGGGCGGCTCGACGTCGAGGTGGCGTACGTGCCCCGCCGCCGCACCGCCGCGACCCGCGTCTACCGCCTGCCCACCGGACGCCGCGCCGCGCGGCGGGCACGGCGCGGTTCCGCGCACCTAGTGACCCTCATCCGCGACGACACCGGCTCGGTGGTTGTCGGGCGGGCCCGCTGGCTGCCACCCGCTGACGACGCGCTGATTCGTGGCGAGGCGACCGTCGACGACACGTCGCTGTTCGACGGGGACGTCGTCGGCGTGGACATCGAGCCGACGCTGACCGTGCCGGGCCTGCGGGCCCGGGTTGCACGGCGGAGGTGGCACGGTTGGGTCGCCGGGCGGGCGGCGCAGCTGGGCAGCACCGGTGCCGCCGTGGTGCGCGACGGGGTGCCCGCGCCACGCGGGACGCGCCGTTCGACCTTCTACCGCAACGTCGAGGGCTGGCTGCTGATCCGGTAGTTTTTCAGCCGTGAGAGCCAAAAATTCGGTGCGGCCCAGCCCCATCTTTTTGGCCCTGATCGCGGTGACCGCGGTCGGCGGGGTGCTGGCGTGGCTGGCCGGGGCGACGGTGAAGCCGCTGTCCTACGCCGGGGTGTTCGTTTTCGTGGTCGCCGGCTGGCTGGTCTCGCTGTGTCTGCACGAATTCGGGCATGCGGCGACCGCCTGGCGATTCGGCGACCACGACGAAGCGGTGCGCGGCTACCTGACGCTGGATCCGCGGCGCTACAGCAATCCCGCGCTGTCGCTGCTGTTGCCGATGATCTTCATCGCGCTGGGCGGAATCGGCCTGCCGGGCGCCGCGGTGTACCTGCGGACCTGGTTCATGACCCCCGCCCGTCGCACCCTGGTCAGCCTGGCGGGTCCGGCGGCCAACCTGGTGCTGGCGATCCTGCTGCTGACCATCACCCGGTTCTTCTTCGACCCGGACCATACGGTGCTGTGGGCGGGGGTGGCGTTCCTCGGCTTCCTGCAGATCATGGCCGTCGTGCTGAACCTGCTGCCCATCCCCGGCCTGGACGGCTACGACGCCTTGGAGCCGCATCTGAGCCCCGAGACACAGCGCGCGGTCGCACCTTTCAAGCAGTACGGCGTGTTTTTGCTGCTGTTCTTGCTCTTAGCGCCGGGCCTGAACCGTTGGCTCTTCGAGTTCGTGAGCTGGCTATTCGAATTCTCCGGCGTGCCCTACCTGCTGGCGAACATCGGCAACCACTTGACCCGGTTCTGGAGCCAGTGGATTTAGCCCTTGCGACATATGCGCTAATACGCATATATTTCTCGGCATGGGCGCTGGACACAGTCACACCCCCGCCGAGGCCGACGCGTCTCGGATGATCCCCCGCATGATCATGGCCGCCGGGATTCTGGCGGCGTTCTTCGTGGTGGAACTCACCACTTCGCTGCTGATCAATTCGCTCGCGCTGCTGGCCGACGCCGGGCACATGCTGACCGACGTCGTCGCCGTGTTCATGGGCCTGGCCGCCGTCATGCTGGCCAAGCGCGGCAGCACCTCGCCGGACCGCACGTATGGCTGGCACCGCGCCGAGGTGTTCACCGCGGTCGCCAACGCGGTGCTGCTGGTCGGCGTGGCCCTGTTCATCCTCTACGAAGCGATCGAGCGGCTCGGGACGGGCGCGTCGGTCCCCGGCGTGCCGATGGTCGTGGTGGCCCTGGCGGGGCTGGCCGCCAACTTCGTGGTGGCCCTGCTGCTGCGTTCGCATTCCGAGAGCAGCCTGGCGGTCAAGGGCGCCTACATGGAGGTCGTCGCCGACACCGTCGGCAGCCTCGGCGTGCTGATCGCCGGCGTCGTGACGATCACGACGCACTGGCCCTACGCCGACGTCGTGGTCGCCGTGCTGGTGGCACTCTGGGTGCTGCCCCGTGCCATCTCGCTGGCCCGCGCCGCACTGCGGATTCTTTCCGAAACGTCGCCGGCCCACATCGACGTGGAGGAGCTGCGTTCGGCGCTGGGCGCCGTCGACGGCGTCACCGGGGTCCACGATCTGCACGTGTGGACGCTGTCACCGGGCAAGGACGTGTGCACCGCGCACCTGACCAGCGCCGGTGACTCCGCCCGGGTGCTCAATGACGCGCGTGCGGTGCTGCACGCCCGCGGGCTGGACCACGCCACCGTGCAGATCGAATGCCCGGACAGCGCCGAGGATTGCAGCGAAACGTTTTAGAGACCAAACGCTTTACGTGCCGCGGGATCGCAATCGTCGAGCAGATCCAGGCAGCGCAGGTTCTCCTCTGTCTCCCCGATGGTGTCGGCGGCGCGCGCCAGCGCCGCCACACACCGCAGGAAGCCGCGGTTGGGCTCGTGCTCATAGGGCACCGGGCCGAACCCCTTCCAGCCGTTCCTGCGCAGCTGGTCCAGGCCGCGGTGGTATCCGGTCCGGGCATACGCGTAGGCCGTGATTGCCTTGTCGTCGGCCAACGCCTCCTCGGCGAGCGTCGCCCACGCCACCGACGCGGACGGATACGCGGCGGCGACGATGCCCGGGTTCTCCCCGGCGAGCAGTTCAGCCTCGGCCTCGGTATCGCCGGGCAGCAGAATCGGATCGGGTCCTAGAAGATCTCCCATCGGCGTCATGGCTCTATTGTGCAATTCCCTCGCCGCGCCGGAGCGCCGGACCTCGGCTATCACCCAACTCGCGGAGCGGGTCGCTAAGCTCTGCAACTATCCCACTCGACAGCGGGAGGACAGTAGTACTCATGCCCAATCCATCCGAACCCGACCGCGGCGGCGCGCCTAATCGGCCCGGGTTCGACCCACGGGAAGCAACCGGCGAAGCATCCGACCAAGACGCGACCGACATCGTCCCACTGGCCCCCAACGACTCCGACACCGAGACCGTGGTGATCAACAGACCCGACCCGGCCAGCGGCCCGCAAGACATTCCGGACGGCCCGCAGCGCGAGCGTCGCTTCACCGCCCCCGGCTTCGACGCGAAAGAAACCGCGGTCATCGCCACCACCCCGGAGCCGGCCACAGAAGCGTTCGCCACGCCGCACGGATCCGACGGCCCGACGGCGCACATGGGGGTGCCCTCCAAATCGGCTGTCCCACAATCGATCCCACCCCGAATCGGAGAAAGACTCCGGCCGCCCAGGCAATTCAATTGGGGCTGGGTGCTGGCGCTGGTCGTGATCGTGCTGGCGCTGGCGGCGATTGCGATCCTGGGCACGGTGCTGCTCACGAAGAGCAAGCACGCGAAAGCCTCTTCCGAAGACCAGGTTCGGCACACGATCGAGAACTTCGACACCGCGATACAGCGAGGCGATCTGACCACGCTGCGCACCATCACGTGTGGCACCACCCGCGACGGCTACGCCGATTACGACGAGCACGGGTGGGACGAAAGCTACCGCCGGGTCTCAGCGGCCAAGCAGTACCCGGTGATCGCCAGCATCGACCAGGTGGTGGTCAACGGCCAGCACGCCGAGGCGAACGTCACCACATTCATGGCGTACGACCCGTCCCTGCGTTCGACGCGCAGCCTCGATCTGCAGTACCGCGACGATCAGTGGAAGATCTGCCAGTCCGCTAGTTAGCCAACCGACTTCCCGGCGCAGTGCAGGTCGTTGCAGGCCTGCACAACTCGCTCGGTCATCGAGGCTTCGGCCTTCTTAAGGTAGCTGCGCGGGTCGTACACCTTCTTGTTGCCGACCTCGCCGTCAACCTTGAGCACGCCGTCGTAGTTGGTGAACATGTGCCCGGCGAGCGGACGAGTGAAGGCGTACTGAGTGTCGGTGTCGACATTCATCTTGACCACCCCGTAGCGCAGCGCCTCCTCGATCTCCGACTTGAGCGAGCCCGAGCCGCCGTGGAACACGAAGTCGAACGGCTTGGATCCGTCGGGCAGGCCGAGCTTGGCGGAAGCCACTTTCTGCCCCTGGTCGAGAATGTCGGGGCGCAGCTTCACGTTGCCAGGCTTGTAGACGCCGTGGACGTTGCCGAAAGTCGCGGCCAGCAGATACTTTCCGTGCTCGCCGTGGCCCAGCGCCTCGATCGTCTTCTCGAAGTCTTCCGGCGTGGTGTACAGCTTGTCGTTGATCTCGTTGGCGACGCCGTCCTCCTCGCCGCCCACCACGCCGATCTCGATCTCGAGGACGATCTTGGCGGCGGCCGCCGCCTTCAGCAGCTCCTGCGCGAGCACCAGGTTCTCGTCGATCGGTACCGCCGAGCCGTCCCACATGTGCGACTGGAACAACGGGTTTTCGCCGGCGGCCACCCGCGTGGCCGAGATCTCCAGCAGCGGGCGGACATAGGAGTCCAGCTTGTCCTTGGGGCAGTGGTCGGTGTGCAGCGCGACGTTGACCGGGTACCGGTCCGCGATGACGCGGGTGAACTCGGCGAGCGCCACGGCGCCGGTCACCATGTCTTTGACTCCCAGGCCGGAGGCGAACTCCGCGCCACCGGTGGAGAACTGGATGATCCCGTCACTGCCGGCGTCGGCGAAGCCTTTGATCGCCGCGTTGACCGTCTCCGATGACGTGCAGTTGATGGCCGGGAAGGCGTAGCAATTCTGTTTGGCGCGTCCCAGCATCTCGGCGTAGACCTCGGGCGTTGCGATGGGCATGAGATTCCTCCTGAAGCCTCGGTCCACCAAGTATCGAACGCCGACCGGATTCGTGCGGCGCGGTTAACCAGGTTTTTCCCGAACTGGCGACTGCCGGCGGTATCTTGAACCACCGTGAGTACTGTCGTGACGGCCCTGCCCGACATCCTCGACCCAATGACGTGGATCGGCCCGACGGGGTACTTCGCGTCGGCGGTGCTGCCGACGATCCTGGTCATCGTCTTCGTCGAGACCGGCTTGCTGTTCCCGCTGCTGCCCGGCGAGTCACTCTTGTTCACCGGTGGGTTGCTCGCCGCCAAGGGGACGCTCGATATCTGGGTGCTGGCCCCCGCCGTCGCCCTCGTCGCGATCCTCGGGGACCAGACCGGGTATTTCATCGGCCGCCGGATAGGGCCGGCGTTGTTCAAAAAGGAGGATTCCCGGTTCTTCAAGAAGCACTACGTGACCGACTCGCACGCCTTCTTCGAAAAGTACGGGCCCTGGGCCATCATCCTTGCCCGCTTCCTGCCGTTCGTGCGGACCTTCACGCCGGTGGTCGCCGGGGTCTCCTACATGCGCTACCCGGTCTATCTGGCGTTCGACATCGTCGGCGGCGTCTTGTGGGGTGGCGGCGTCACGCTGGTCGGCTACTTCCTGGGCAACGTGCCCTACGTTCACCAGAACCTGGAAAAGATCATCCTGGTCATCCTGTTCGTGTCCCTGATACCGGCGTTCATCGCGGCGTGGCGGGGTTACCGGGGGCGGCGAGGCGGGCCGAAAGAGCCGGACTCGGAGCGCCCGACGTCTGCGGTGCGCAACGACAGCGGCTAGCGATCAAGCCGTCGTGGCGGTGACGCTGTGGGCGGCCTCCATCAGCATCCAGCCCGACAGCTGTACCGAAAGATCCCGCTCGGCGACCGAGGAACTCTCCACCGCACCGGCGACGAATCGCGCTTCCTGGCCACCCGTGCCGGGTAGCTCCGCGTCACGATCCCAGAACGACCCGAAGAGCGGCAGCCCGTCCACGGTCTGCCGGTTGTCCCACGCGGATTTCGCACTGGTCAGCACGATCGTGCGGGCGGTATCGCGGGCCACGGTGTCGTCGGCCGAGTCACCCGGCAGGCTGGTGGCGACCAACGCGAGGTACCGCGCGGTGATCCCGGCGAACAGGCCGCCGTCTCCGCCGCCCCCGCCGGCGAGCACCCCCGATGGCGCCATGTGTTCTCCCACGGCCGCGACCAGCCGGTGCACTCGGGCGGCGTGCCGGCCCCGGACCTCAGCGCCGGTGCGCGCCGCCAGTTCGGTTTCCAGCCCGAGCACCACTCCCTGGCAGTAGCTGTACTGCGCGCGGACCAGCGATCCGGCCTTGATGCCGTCGAACACCAGGTGGCTGTCGGGATCGATCAGCGTGCGGTCGATCCAGTCGCCCATCTGCTCGGCCCGCTTGAGCCGGTCCCCGTAGCGGGCCAGGAATATCGCCGCCGGCCCGTTGGCCGGGGCGTTGAAGAACTGGTCTTGCTTGCGCCACGGGATGCCGCCGCCGTCCTCGGGCACCCACGCCTTGACGAACTGGTCGGCGAGCTTGGGCAGCGCGCGGTGACGTTCGACTCCGGCGATCCGCGCGGCGCGTTCCAGCGCGAGCGCGAGCCAGGCCATGTCGTCGTAATAGCTGTTGACCCAGGAGAGGTTGTTGCGCAGCCGGTGCGAGCGGACTTGCCGGTTGATACTGGTGCGCCGGTACGGTTGCGGGTCACGCAGTTGTGCGTCGACCAGGCAATCCAGCAGATGCGCCTGCCACCAGTAGTGCCAGGTGCCGAACAGTCGGTCCCGTCGCGTCGGCGGCCACGCCACCACGCCCAGCTGGGTTCCCGGCAGCGCCCACAGCCGTGTCAGGTGCCGTTGCGCGACAGCGGCTTCGGCGCTGGCCGCGCGGTTGACCCATAGCTGATCCATACCGTCGATCCTGCCCCATCGGGTGCGGGCCGCGGGCACGTCGAGTGTGAACTCACGACGCGACTTACCACGCGCGCGAAAGGTCCCCGTGCTGCCGAATCCACGCATGCATGGCGATCCCGGCGGCAACGCTGGCGTTGATGCTGCGCGTCGAACCGAACTGGGCGATCGACACCGTCAGCGCCGCGCCCGTCTTGGTGTCGTCGGTGATGCCCGGGCCCTCCTGGCCGAATACCAGAAGGCACTCTCGCGGCAGTGCCGCGTCCTCCAGCCGCGCCGCACCCGGGACGTTGTCCACCGCGACCACCGTCAAGCCGGCGGCGGCCGCGAAGTCCATCAGTTCGGCGGTGCTGTCGTGGTGGCACAGCCGCTGATAGCGATCGGTTACCATGGCGCCGCGGCGATTCCAGCGCCGCCGCCCCACGATGTGCACGGTGTTTACCGCGAAGGCATTGGCGGTACGCACCACCGAGCCGATATTGGCGTCGTGGCCGAAGTTCTCGATCGCCACATGCAGCGGGTGACGACGCCGATCGATATCGGCGATGATCGCCTCCCGGGTCCAATACCGATAGGCATCGACGACATTGCGAGTATCGCCCTCTCGCAACAGGACTGGGTCATACCGTGGGTCGTCGGGCGGCTCGCCCGGCCAGGGCCCGACACCACTGGACGGTATCGCCCACTCGGTAGGCCCGACGTCGCTCATCGCTGCGTCCACACACCGGCATGCGTGCCGTCGATCGCCACGGTTGCATACAGCAGGGCCTCGTTGATCTCGCCCTGCGTGCACAAGGACGCGCTGACCCGGACCGCGTCGACCGACGCGTCGGGCAGGATCAGCACCGACGATCCGTAGGCCGCGCAGGCCGGGTTCAATCCGCCGCCGGGCTGCGTCGGCGCGGCGAGCAGCATCATCGGGCCGCCGCGCTTGGCGGAGTCGTCACGATAGCGCGCCGCGATCGCGTCGACCTGCAGCCCCAGCAGCATGTAACCGTTGCCGCTGAACGCCGCGGGATCACCGAGCTGTGCCTGGGTCACGGGCGTGCCGTCGGCCCGCCAGGCGGACAGGCTGGTCGTCTTGACCACCAGACCGGTGTCGTTGGCGTTCGTCGGCAGCAACCCCACCGGAAACGCGGCCGGGTAGGCCGCCGAGGTGTCCGGGATCCGGTCGCGCGGCGAGTAGCCGTAGACGCCGCGGACCTGGCTTCGATCCTTCAGCGGCCCAAGGCATACCGCGCCGGCAAGCCGATCGGCCGACGCCGACAGCGGGTGCGGGATATCGCGCACGCTCGCCGCCGCGTTATCGCAGCTGCCCACCGCGGCGGACTCCATGGGGTGTGCCAGCGCGCCGTAGAGACCGAAGCGGATGTCCTCGGGTTTGGCGTGCGGCGCATGCGGATCCTTGGCCGACGCGTCGACGTCGATCAGCACGTAGTCGCCGTCCCAGCGCAGATTCGACACCGACATATTCCAGCCCAGCAGCGCCAGCGATTCGCCGAGCCGCGCGCCCTGGGCCCCGTACGGGCTGACGGGATGGTTCGAGCTGGAGCAGCCCGTCAGGCAGGCGACCACGCAGGCCGCCATTGCAATGAAAGTGCGCTTGGGGATGATTCGCGACCTAGCCCAGTCCGAGATCGGCAAGACCTAACACGCTGCGGTACGGAATTCCGTCGGCCTCGATGGCCTCGGCGGCGCCGGTGGCGCGGTCCACCACGGTAACCACGCCGACCACGTGGCCGCCCGCGTCCTGGACGGCGCGCACCGCCGTCAGCGCCGAGGATCCCGTGGTGCTGGTGTCCTCGACGACCAGCGCGCGCTTGCCGGCAACCTCGGAACCCTCGATAAGACGTTGCAGGCCATGGGTTTTCGCCGACTTGCGGACAACGAAGGCGTCGATCGGGCGGCCCGGTGCGTGCATGACGGCAGTGGCGACCGGGTCGGCGCCCAGGGTCAGGCCGCCGACCACCGCGTAGTCCCAGTCGCTGGTCAGCTCGCGCAGCAGCTTGCCGATCAGTGGGGAGGCGCGGTGGTGCAGGGTGGCCCGGCGCAGGTCGACGTAGTAGTCGGCCTCCTTGCCGGACGACAGCGTGACGCGGCCGTGCACCACGGACAGCTGTCGCACCAACTCGGCAAGCTCTTTGAGATCAGTGTCGGCGGGCATGAGCGACAGTTTAATGACCGGGGCCCAGCCGCCCGGGGCACCACCCGAACCGATATCAGTGCTGGTAGTTGCTGGCCTGATGGCCGTTGCGACCCGTCGTCGGCGGACGCCGGAACGACTCCGACCGACCCTCCGACCGGCTCGGGTCCCGGCGCAGCGGCTCGGCGGCGCGGTGACCCCCCTGCTGCACATCCGAGCCCAGCAGGCCGGCCACATCCTGCTGTGGACGTCGCGGCGGCAACTCGGCCCGCCCGGCAGGCGCCAGCGGTCGGCTCGGCGACGCGTTGCGAAGTCCCGCGGGCGCTCCGGCCTCGGCTTGAGTCTCCTCGGGCAGCGGCGGCAGCACCCGCAGCAGGTCGTTGAACTGACGCACGGTGCGCAGGCCCTCGTCCCACTGGGTGCGGGTGCTGGTGACCGGCATGGCGACCAGCGTCCAGTTCTGCTCGTTCCACATGATCTCGGCGCAGTCGGGCGCGGTGTGGGCGAAGGTCACCATGCGGCGGTCGCAGGCGCGCCGGGCCGCATCCAGGTTGGTGGAGTAGACCATTCGCGGACCGATCGCGCCCAACAACCAAATGTCGCTTTCCCGTGGCTCTTTCAGTCCCTTGAGCCGCAGGTCCACCACGACGTTGGTGCCCACCTTGCGGTGTAGCGCGATCACGGTGGCGACTTCCTCGAGGTCGAAGATGTACACCGCCTCGCCGCGGATCTGTCCCAGCACGACGTTCTGGGCGGCGACGTCCCCCACCGTCGATATCACTCCGCGCTTCCAGCGCTTGAGGATGTCGGCCGATTCCCGCTCGTAGTCGAATCCGTGCGACCGCGCCCACGACCTGCGTCGCCGGCTGCGACCGCGCCTGCGGTCGATGTCGACGTACAGCAGCACCGCCGCACCGACAAAGCACAGTGCGGACAGCGTGAACCAAAGGGGGACCATCCAAAACAGGGTATCTGCTATTGGGCCGGAATAAAGAAGCCCAGCAGGTCACAACCCCATCACAGCAGGTAACGCTTGCGGCGGGATGGTCCCCCTCGGTTCGACTAGCCCAGGATCAGCGAATCGCCGTCGGGGCTGACGTTCACCGGAACGGTGTCGCCGTCGTGCACGTCGCCGGCCAGCAACTGCTTGGCCAGCTGGTCACCGATGGCCTGCTGCACCAGCCGACGCAGCGGCCGGGCACCGTAGATCGGGTCGAACCCGCGCTGGGCCAGCCACTTCTTGGCCGGCAGCGACACCTCCAGCTGCAACC
>DASYBR010000050.1:0-3906 GCA_036500645.1 Mycobacterium sp.
CTATGTTTTATCAAATATCAACCTGGCGCAAGCGGTGCGCGAGTGAAGGGAATGCCTTGAGTTGACCGCGCGACTGGCTAACCATCCGACGCAGGAGCAGAAACAGGGGCAGCCGTATCTGGCGCGGCGGCAGAACTGGACGAACCAGCTCGAGCGGCACGCGCTGATGCAGCCGGACGCGGCCGCGCTGAGGTTCCTCGGCAAGACCCTGACATGGGCTGAGCTGGCGCGGCGGGTGACGGCGCTGGCAGATGCGCTGAACCGTCGGGGAGTCGGCTTCGGCGACCGGGTCATGATCCTGATGCTCAATCGCACGGAATTCGTCGAGTCGGTGCTGGCGATCAACATGCTCGGGGCGATCGCCGTTCCGCTGAACTTCCGGCTCACCGCGGCCGAAATCGCCTTCCTGGTGCAAGACTGCGAAGCGCGGGTGATGATCACCGAAGCGGTGCTCGCGCCGGTGGCCACCGGGGTTCGTGAAATCGAGCCCGCGCTGGAGATGATCGTCGTCGCCGGCGGCTCGACCGACAATGACGTGTTGGGCTTCGAGGACATCATCAATGAGCCCGGGGACGCGCACGAACTCGCCGACATCCCCAACGATTCGCCCGCGTTGATCATGTACACCTCGGGCACCACCGGGCGGCCGAAGGGCGCGGTGTTGACCCACACGAATTTGACCGGCCAAACAATGACCGGGCTCTACACCAATGGCGCCGACATCAATAATGATGTCGGTTTCATCGGTGTCCCGTTTTTCCACATCGCCGGCATCGGCAACCTGCTGACTGGAATGCTGCTCGGGATTCCCGCGGTGATCTACCCGTTGGGCGCGTTCGAGCCCGGGCAGCTGCTCGACGTGCTGGCCGCCGAGAAGGTCACGGGAATCTTTCTGGTTCCCGCGCAGTGGCAGGCCGTGTGCGCCGAGCAACAGGCGCGGCCACGCGACCTGAAGTTGCGAGTGATGTCGTGGGGGGCCGCGCCGGCGCCCGACGCGCTGCTGCGGGAGATGTCGGCAACATTTCCCGGGACTCAGATACTGGCCGCATTCGGGCAGACGGAGATGTCGCCGGTCACGTGCATGCTGCTGGGCGACGACGCGATCCGCAAGCGCGGATCGGTCGGCAAGGTCATCCCGACGGTCGCCGCCCGGGTGGTCGATGAGCACATGAACGATGTGCCCGTCGGCGAGATCGGTGAAATCGTCTACCGCGCACCGACTTTGATGAGCGGATATTGGAACAACCCCGAGGCCACGGCGGAGGCGTTCGCCGGCGGCTGGTTCCACTCCGGAGACCTGGTCCGGATGGACGAGGACGGCTACGTCTGGGTGGTGGACCGTAAGAAGGACATGATCATCTCCGGAGGCGAGAACATCTACTGCGCCGAAGTGGAGAACGTATTGGCGAGCCATCCCGGCATCGTCGAAGTCGCCGTCATCGGCCGGGCCCACGACAAGTGGGGTGAAGTGCCGATCGCGGTCGCGGCCGTAGCCGGCGACGGGCTGCGACTCGACGATCTGGCCGGGTTCCTGACCGAGCGGCTCGCGCGCTACAAGCACCCCAAGGCGCTTGAGATCGTCGACGCGCTTCCCCGCAACCCCGCGGGGAAGGTGCTCAAAACCGAACTTCGGATTCGCTACGGGGTCGCAAATAACGACTAAATCGGCTTCACGACAAGAGGTTTTAGGGGCAGAGAGGAAAGCTGACGGGAGCTGTAACATTTGCCAGCTGTTGGCGAAAGGTTAATTGTGCGGATGCGGTTCACACGTGAAAGGCCATCGGGTATGTTCCTGTGGTCTCCGTTACTACTTGCGGGTAGGTAGCCGATGATCACACGCAATGGGTCGCGGCAAGGTGGGGGCACCCCAAGCCGCGTGGCGGCGAGGGGGCGAGGCGTGCTTGATGATCCGCCGCGGAGCCAGGGTGCGCGCGGTGCGGGGTGGAGGGGGCAGCGGTGACTTCGACGTCTACAAGTCGACGGGGCCCCTACTTGGTCAGTTATGTGCGCGACCAAGTTCAGACGCCGCTGACCCTCGTCGGGGGATTCTTCCGGATGTGCGTGCTGACCGGAAAGGCACTGTTCCGCTGGCCGTTCCAGTGGCGCGAGTTCGTCCTGCAGTGCTGGTTCATCATGCGGGTGGCGTTCCTGCCGACCGTCTTTGTCTCGATTCCGCTGACCGTGCTGCTGATCTTCACTCTCAACGTGCTGCTGGCCCAGTTCGGTGCCGCCGACCTGTCCGGCGCCGGCGCGGCGATCGGTGCGGTCACCCAGCTCGGCCCGCTGACCACGGTGCTGGTGGTGGCCGGCGCCGGCTCGACGGCAATCTGCGCGGATCTCGGTGCTCGCACCATCCGCGAGGAGATCGACGCGATGGAGGTCCTCGGCATCGACCCCATCCACCGGCTCGTGGTTCCCCGGGTGATCGCAGCCACCCTGGTCGCCACACTGCTCAATGGTCTGGTGATCACCGTCGGCCTGGTCGGTGGTTACATCTTCGGCGTCTACCTGCAGAACGTGTCGGGCGGTGCGTACCTCGCCACCCTGACCACGATCACCGGTCTGCCCGAGGTGATCATCGCGACGATCAAGGCCGCGGTGTTCGGCCTCATCGCGGGGCTGGTTGGCTGCTACCGCGGGCTGACCGTGCGCGGCGGATCCAAGGGCCTGGGCACCGCGGTGAACGAGACCGTGGTGCTCTGCGTGGTCGCGCTGTACGCGGTCAACGTGGTGCTGACCACCATCGGTGTGCGATTCGGGACGGGGCACTGACATGTCGACCGGCGCCGTACTTCGCGCCCGCTTCCCGCGGGCGATAGAAAACCTCAACCGCTACGGCGGGGCCGCGGGCCGCGGTATCGACGACATCGGCCAGATGGCGTGGTTCGGCGTGGTGGCCGTCGGGCACATGCCGCATGCGCTGCGCAACTACCGCAAGGAGACGCTGCGGCTGATCGCCCAGATCGGCATGGGCACCGGTGCCATGGCCGTCATCGGTGGCACCGTGGCGATCGTCGGATTCGTGACGCTGTCCGGAAGTTCGCTGGTCGCCATCCAGGGTTTCGCCTCGCTGGGCAACATCGGCGTCGAAGCGTTCACCGGCTTCTTCGCCGCGCTGATCAACGTGCGCATCGCAGCGCCGGTCGTGACCGGGATCGCGATGGCCGCCACCGTCGGCGCGGGCGCGACCGCCGAGCTCGGCGCCATGCGTATCAGCGAAGAGGTCGACGCCCTGGAAGTGATGGGCATCAAGTCGATCTCATACCTGGCGACCACCCGGATCATGGCCGGGCTGGTCGTCATCATCCCGATCTACTCCATGGCGATCATCATGACTTTCCTGTCCCCACAGATCACCACGACGGTGATCTACGGGCAGTCGAACGGAACCTACGAGCACTACTTCCGGACGTTTCTGCGTCCCGATGACGTGTTCTGGTCGTTCCTCGAGGCCATCATCATCACCGCGGTCGTGATGATCACCCACAGTTTCTACGGCTACAACGCCGGCGGCGGTCCGGTCGGCGTGGGGGAGGCCGTCGGCCGGTCGATGCGTTTCTCGCTGGTGTCGGTGCAGGTTGTTGTCTTGTCCGCCGCGTTGGCGCTCTATGGCGTCAACCCCAACTTCGCACTGACGGTGTAGCCGCCATGTCGTCGCCGGTAAAAGTCAACGCCCCGCGCAGGCCGCCGTACAAGCTGGTCGGCGTGGCGTCGATTGTCATCGCGGCGGTTGCCCTGGCCCTCGTCTACGGGCAATTCCGCGGCGACTTCACCGCCAAAACCGAGCTGACGATGTTGGCGTCGCGGGCCGGGTTGGTGATGGATCCGGGGTCGAAGGTGACCTACAACGGCGTGGAGATCGGCCGGGTCGGCAGCATCTCGGAGACGACGCGTGACGGCAAGCCG
>DASYBR010000051.1:0-27198 GCA_036500645.1 Mycobacterium sp.
CGTCGTCAAACGATGGCCGGACTTCGGTGTCCCTATCGATGATCGCCATTGGCTTACGCTCCTCCTCGGCAGGTTACTGCTGAGTAGGAGTCTATCCCCGGGCGTCACGGTTGAATCAGCGGCCGAAGTACTCGATCCAAACCCGTTGAAACGCGCCGAGTCCAGACGACTTAACGGGGATGGGCGCCCAAACGTCGGCGCAGCCAATCCCGCTGATGACGAACGAACTCCGCATCGACGACGTTGCCGTGTCCCGGGACGTAGATCGCTTCGGGTCCCCCGACCGCGAGCAATCGATCGAGCGTCGCAGGCCAGGTAGCGAGATCGGAGTCGGCGTCGATCGCCGGGTCGGCGGACTCCTCGACCAGATCACCGGTGAACACGACGCGCCGGTCGTCGTTGCCGGGCACGATCACCACCAGGTCCGAGGCGGTGTGCCCGCCACCGAGGTGGGCGATCGTCACGGTGCGATCACCCAAACCGATGACGGCGTCGTAGATCCCGTGCCGCGGCGGGCGTAAGGCCGCGACCGCGTTATCTATCTCCGCGGCGTCGGCGCCATACCGCAGGGCGTCCTCGCGAAGCTGGTCGGTCGCCGACGTCAGGTATTCGACCACCTCGGGCGCACAGAAGATATCGGCCACGGCGAACCGCGAGGACCCCAGCACATGGTCGAAGTGCTTGTGCGTCAACACAATATGGCTGACCGCGCGACCGGCAAGCTCGCGGACGTCGGCGTCGACCGCCGCCGCTTCGCGCAGCGTTGTGCCGGTGTCGACGAGCAACGCCCCCGCTCGCCCCGCCACCAGCCCGATCGTGACGTCGCAGAACGGTAGCCGGCAGCGATGCACGCTGCCGGTCAATCGTTCCCAGGCGAAATGCACACTAAGCAACGTAGCGCGCAACGCTAACGTGTCGGAAATTGTTGACATGTCTGAAATGCTCGACATATATTGGCGCGGTGGCCAGCGCCGACCGGGTTTTTCTCGCCCTCGCCAATCCGGTGCGGCGCGAGTTGCTGGAGATCCTGTGCCGGCAACCACTGTCGGCGGGACAACTCAGCGAACGGTTCGAGCTCAGCCGGCCCGCGGTCGCCGAGCACCTCAAGGTGTTGCGCGCTGCCGGACTGGTCGCCGACGAGCCGCAGGGACGTCACCGCATCTATCGCCTGACTGCCGAACCGTTGGCGGCGCTGGGCGACTGGCTACATCCGTTCGAGAAGTTCTGGCGTTCCCGGCTGGCCGGACTCGCCGAGGCAGCAGAGGAGATGGAATGACGGAGACGTCGAAGACTGCGACCATTCGGGTGGATCAATTCGTGGCGGCATCGCCGGCCAAAGTGTGGCGGTTGCTGACGGAGCCCGACCTGATGCGACTGTGGTGGGCCGAGGGAGAGGTGGCCGCGGTGGTCGGCCACCAGTTCACTCTCGACATGCCGGGTTATGGCAAGCAGCCGTGCACGGTGCTCGAGGTCGACCAGCCCCACCGGTTCGTCTACACGTTCACCCCTGCCTGGAAGCTGACGTGGAGCCTCGAGCCAGAAGGCACCGGTACACGAGTATTCTTGGAGCACAGCGGTTTTGACCTGGATAACAAGAGGATGGCCCAAGCCTTCGAACAAATGGAGCCGGGCTGGCGCGACACCGTTCTCCCCCGGCTCGCCGACGTGGCCGCGCAAGCCGGTTCCTAGCCCAGCAGGAGGAAAAAAACAATGCGCGCAGTCGTCATCACCAAGCGGGGCGATCCGAGCGTCCTGCAGGTGCAGCAGCTCCCGGACCCGCCCGCACCCGGACCTGGCCAATTACGGGTCGCCGTGCGCGCCGCCGGAGTGAACTTCGCCGATCACCTCGCCCGTGTCGGTCTGTATCCCGACGCACCGAAGCTTCCGGCGGTGGTCGGCTACGAGGTTGCGGGGACGGTCGAAGCCGTCGGCGAGGGTGTCAGCGAAAGCCGCGTCGGCGAACGCGTGCTGGCCGGAACCCGATTCGGCGGCTACGCCGAAATCGTCAATGTCGCGGCACACGATTCGATCCCCCTCCCCGATTCGCTGAGCTTCGAACAGGGCGCCGCGGTCCCCGTCAACTACGCCACCGCGTGGGCGGCGCTGCACGGCTATGGCTCACTGCGGGCCGGCGAGCGCGTGCTGGTGCACGCCGCTGCCGGTGGCGTGGGGATCGCGGCCATCCAGTTCGCCAAGGCGGCCGGGGCCGAAGTGCACGGCACCGCATCGCCCGGCAAGCACCAGAAGCTGGCCGAATTGGGGGTGGACCGCGCGATCGACTACCGCCGCGCCGGCTGGTGGCGCGGCCTGGGCCCGTACGACCTGGTGCTCGACGCGCTCGGCGGGACGTCGCTGCGACGGTCCTACGAATTGCTGCGACCCGGCGGAAGGCTTGTCGGCTACGGGGTTTCGGCGATGCAACAGGGTGAGAAACGCTCGCTTCGCACGGCGGCTCCGCAAGCGCTGGCGATGATGCGCGGGTTCAACCTCCTCGACCAACTCGCGGAATCGAAAGCCGTGATCGGCCTCAACATGTTGCGGCTGTGGGACGACCGCGGCACCCTCGAGCCCTGGATCACTCCGCTGGCCGAGGCGCTGCGCGACGGCACCGCCTCCCCCGTCGTCCACGCGGCCGTGCCGTTCGCCGACGCCCCTAGGGCGCACCAGATCTTGGCGGCGCGGGAGAACATCGGCAAGGTCGTGCTGGTGCCCTGATTCACGCCGGCCCTTTGAAGGTGGTTTCCGGCGTCGCCGCAGCGGCTATCTTCCAGCGGTGGCCATCACCGAAACCCGCGAGGTCGTCATCGACGCGACTCCCGACGAGATCCTGGACGTGCTGTTCGACCTCGAATCGTTGCCCGAGTGGTCCTCGGTTCATCGAAAGATCGAGATCCTCGAACGAGACGACGAGGGGCACCCCAAAAGATCCAAGCAGGTGGTCAAACTCGTCGGCGTCACCGACGAGCAGGAGTTGGTCTACACCGTGCACAACGACGGCGTGAGCTGGACCCTGATCAGCGCCAAACAGCAACGGGCGCAGGAGGGTCGCTACACGCTGAGCCCCGAAGGCGACTCCACCCGGGTGCGCTTCGATCTCACCGTTGATCTCTTGATGCCGGTGCCCGGTTTCCTGGTCAAGAAGGGGGCCAAAAGCCTGCTCGACACGGCCACCAAGGGGCTGCGAGACCGGGTGATCGAGTTGAACCAGCGCGAGTAGCCCAGCGTGGGCTTAAAGACCCTTTTGTTCTCACACCGCGGCAGCGACACTTTTCTTTATGAATCGCACACTTGCACGGATCGCTGTTACCGGTGCGGGTTTGGCGCTGGTGGTCGCGCAGGCCGGCCACACCGGCGGCCGAATGACGGCGCCGCTCACGACGAAGATGACACAGGTTGCCCGGATCGTGCCGGCGGCGCCCGCCGGCGGCCCGCTCTCGATCAGCAGTGCCGCCTTCGGCAACGGTGCGCCGATACCGGTGCAATACACCTGTAAGGGCGCCAACATCTCGCCGCCGTTGACATGGTCGGCCCCGCTGGGCGCGGCCCTCGTCGTCGACGACCCGGACGCCGTCAACGGCCTCTACGTGCACTGGATCGTGGTCGGAATTCCCCCGGGCTCCGGCAGCACAACCGACGGCCAGAGCCCGGCCGGCGGCATCGCCCTGCCGAACACGGCCGGCGACCCTGCGTACAAGGGGCCTTGCCCGCCGGCGGGAACCGGGACACACCATTACCGGTTCACGCTCTATCAGCTGCCCAACGACTACCAGCTGCCCGGTGGCCTGGCCGGCGTGCAAGCAGCGCAGGCAATCGGCGGCGCCGCGAACGCGCAGGCGCAACTCACCGGGACGTTCGGGGGCTGACCCGCCCGGTTCAGGATGCGTCGTCGAGCGCCTGATAGCCGGCGTTGTACCCGGGAGTGAAAGTAATGCCCGGCCCGCCATGGCATCCCGCGCCGCCGAGATAGAGGCCGTCGATTCCAATGGGCATGTCGAGGAAGCCTTTCGGGCCGGGCCGGTTGGGCCCCATCAGGTCCGGGTGCAACAGCCCGTGACAGAAATCGCCCTCGGGGGCGCCGAACATGGTGTTCATGTGATACGGCGCGAACGTGATATTGCGGATCAGGATGTCCTTGAAGTTGGGCGCGAACCTGGTGATCTTGTCGATAACCCGTTGCGCCATCTCGTTTTTGAGATGACCGTGCTGGTCGCGGGGCACCTCGACCGGGAAGGCGTAGGCGTACGCGCTGGCGGCATGCTTGCCGGGTGGCGCCATTGCAGGGTCATGCACCGACGGGATCTGCATCCCCATCGACGGGTTGTCCGGGACGAGGCCCTGCCGGCAGATCTCCCACTGTCGCTGTTGTTCTTCCGGTGACCCGAAGATGCCGACCGACTGCTGCATGCCGTCGGCGTTGAGGAATTCATACGGCGGCGCGAATTGGGGCAGTCCGTCCAGGGCGAAGTGAATCTGCACGAACGAGGCGCGGTGGTCGCGGCCGGAGAAGCGCGAAACAACTTCCGCGGGAACGTGTTCGGGGGCGATCAGCTCGGTGAGGGTGACATCGGGCGACAGGTTGGAAACCACGATCGGTGCCGAGATGATCGAGCCATCCCGCAATCGCACGCCGGTCACCTTCCCGTGGTCGACGAGGATCTGCTCGACCTTGGTCCGGAAACGGATCTCGCCACCGTGGGAGATGAAGAGCTCGCGCAGGTGTTCGGTGAGCGCGCCGATGCCGCCTTTGAGCTTGGTCATCATCGCCGTGCTGCCCGTCTCGTCCTGGGGCACAGCCAGGGCGAAGGCCAAACACGTCGCGCTGCCGGGTGTGTACGGCCCGCGGTAGGTGGAGTTGACGGCCAAGAATGCGAGCATCCCGCGCATGACGGCGTACTTTTCCTTGTCCGGCAGGTAGCGGTCGATCACATCCATCGACGAGCCGAACAGCATTTCGTGAATCGCCCGGCGTTCGGCATCGTTGGTTGCGCAGGCATACATTTCGTCGAGGGACTTGGGTGGCTGGCGCACGTCGAAGCGGCCGAGCGCCCGCGCAGGCCCCTGGCTCCAGCCGATCAGTTCGGCCATGCCGGTGACGGCCCCGAGGCCGTGCTTCTCGTTGAGATGCGTCATCAACTGCATCGGGTCGCGGTAAAAGATCATCGGCTCTTCGCCGTTTTCCCCGATGTTCGTCGACATCACCTCGGGTTCCACCGCGGGCAGCGTGTCGAGCCCGAGGTCCTTGGTGAGCTGGCTGGCCATCGGGAACTGCACCGACCCGGCGATCTCATAGCGGAAGCCGTCGATCAATTCGACGGTCGCCGCCATGCCACCGGCATAGGTGTTGGCTTCCAGGCAGACCGTGCGCAGGCCCGCGCGCTGCAGGATTGCCGCGGCGGTCAGTCCGTTGTGCCCGGCGCCCACCACGATCGCGTCGTAATCCGTCATCCTTGACCTCCTCGATTCCGCGCGATGACCAGAATATGTCAGTACTGACATAATTGGAAGAAGTCGGTTACGATCGGTGTGAAATGGCCGCCCCGACCAACCGCCACGAACTACGCCGGCGTTCGACGCACGAGGCACTGCGTCATGCGGCGCTGAAAAGCTTCGCGCGCAAGGGATTTGGGAATGTGACGGTGACGGAGCTGGCCGCCGAAGCCGGCGTCACCGAGCGCACTTTCTTCCGGCACTTCCCCACCAAGGAGGCGGTGCTCTTCCGGGACTACGAGTCCCAGCTGGAATGGCTGGTCGAGGCCCTCGCGCAGCGTCCCGCGTCCGAGGCAATCTTCGACGCGGTGCTGGCCAGCGTGGCCGCCTTCCCGCACGATCTCGAAGTCGTCCGCCAGGCGGCGACGGCCCGCGCGGAGCTGATCAGTGCCGAGCGTGTCGAGGGCCATCTGCGCGTGGTGCAGTCATCGTTCGCCCATGTGCTGACGAACTTCGTCAAGAGCCGCAACCCCGAGGCCGACCTGGCCGCCGAGGTTGCGGGTTCTGCGCTTGCGGCGGCACTTGTTGTGGCTGTGGAGAATTGGGGCCGCAACGGCTGCGCCGGCGACCTCGGTGAGATCGTTGCCGCGAGTCTGGACCTGCTTCGATCGGGTCTGGCGGCTTTGAACTAATTCGGCGTCCGGGTGGCGAGCCGGAGCAGTCCCCCGCGCAACGCGTCGTCGGGGCGTCCGGCGTCGAGCTCGACCAGGGCGATCTCGGCGACCGCGGCGACCAGCAGCGCCGCGACCGGTTCCGGCGCCGCCCAGCCGAGCGCCGCCAGGTCGGCCATGATCTGCGCGGCGGCGCTGTCGTTGCGCGCCGCAACCAGATCGCTGAGCCCGGCCTCGGTGCGCGACTGGACCAGCAGCGCCTTGGTCGCCGGTTCGACCAGGCACCCGTCGAGGTAGGCGGTCATGCCGGCCCGAAGGCGATCGGCCCCGGGCGCCAAGTCGGCCATCGCGGCCGTGATCGCGTCTTGCAGCTGGTCGTGGAAGCGGGCATGCAACGCGCGCACGTACTCGGCGCGACTCGGCCAGTGCTGGTAAAAGCTGCCTTTCGCCATGCCGGCCTCGGCGACGATCGCGTTGACGGAGATCCTCGCCAGGTCCGCGGCCGACAGTAGGCGCTGTCCGGCGTCCAGCAGCGCGGTGCGGCCGGGTTCGGGTGACCTCACCGCAGGCCCGCTTTGCGCTGGCTGCGATGTGCCAACATCTCGCCGTACTGCTCGCAGACGTCGATAACGCCGGCGAGCTGATACGTGATCCAGCCCTTGTGGGTCGACGGGAGATTCTTTTCGAACAGCCGGTGGCCGAGGATCTGCATCGTCCACCCGCCGATGAACATCGGCGCCCCCACCCGCGGTCTGGCGAACATCAGCGGCATGCCCGCCGCGATGATCGGCGTGCCGATCAGGTGCGTCACCCGCACCCCTTTCGACGCGTGCTGGCCGCGGTAGAAGGCCATCTTCTCCGCGAAGGGCGCCTCGGGAGGCGGGGCCTTGGCCATGCGCATCTCCTCTTGTCGTAACCGGTTGGGTAGTTGTACGGTACTTCATGACCGACCAGTCGGTCAACAGACGAAAGGGGTTGCAAATGGCGACAGTTCAGACCAGGGCGGGCGGAGTTGCCTACAGCGAACTAGGAAGTGGCCCAACGGTTTTGCTATTGCATGCGTCGCTGCATGATCGCCATGACTTCGACCCGATCGTCGAGACGCTGGCCCGGCGCTACCGCACGATCGCGGTGGACTGGCCCGGGCACGGGGATTCCGACCCCGTCGACGCCGCCATCGAGCCCAGCGCGCCGCTCTTCGCCGACGTTCTCGAAGACATCGTCGACGGACTGGGCCTGTCGCGGGCCGTGCTGATCGGAAATTCGGTCGGCGGGTTCGCCGCCGCGCGCCTGGCGATCAACCGGCCCGAATCGGTCGCCGGCCTGGTTCTGGTCAACTCGGGCGGGTTTGTTCCCTCAAACTTCATCACCCGATCGATGTGTGCGGTGCTGGGCAGGCCCGCGGTATTCCGAAGCATCGCTGCGCCATTCGTCCGCCTCTACATGAAGGCCAGGACGGACAACGATCGCGAGATCGCCGCGCGCGCGATCGCGGCCGCCAAGACCGTGGAGGGCCTGCGCGTCGCCACCGGGCTGTGGCGCAGCTTCGCCACACCCGGGCACGATCTGCGTGACCGTGCCGCGGAGCTGTCCGCGCCCACCCTCCTCGTGTGGGGCAAGAAGGACATCGTGCTACCACCGCGCGCGGGCCGCGCCACGCACGCCGGCATTTCGGGGTCCCGCTTCGAGACCCTGGACACCGGTCATGTGGCCTTCTCCTCTGACCCCGGCGGCTTTCTCGCCGTCGCCGAACCGTTCCTGGAATCGGTCTGCCGTCGGGTGTGAGCTCAGATCTCTTGCGCTCGCCACGGCCGCTTCGACGAACCGGCGCAGCGCGGCGTTGCGGGCGCGCGGCAGCAGCGCCAAGGCGACCGGACTCTCCGGTGCGCCCCGCAGAGCGATGAACCGCACTCCGGGGTGGATGTTGCGCCTCACCGCGACGTCTGGAATGACGCCGATGCCGCGATCGGCGGCGACGTATTCGATCCACCCATCGAAATCCCCACGACCGCGCCGTCCGGCTCCGAGTGCCAGCGCGGCCGCCAAGCCGCCGCCGTCGCCGACAGGACCCGATTATCGGCGTCGCAGGAGGCGTTTGTGTCGCCGCGAGCACACCAGCGCGCCACCCGCGCCAGTGGCGACGACACTCTCCGGACCCGCGCCTATGACGTCGTGCGGCGGCTCGATTGGCCCGCCGAATACAACGCGCGTGCGCTGGGCAACGCGTTCCTCGACACCTGGCACGGCAACGAGGCCGAGTGGTCGTCGTCGCTACCCGACTTGCTGGTCACCTACGAGAACGCCATCGCGGCAGAGGATTTCGAGACGGCCGACATACTCGTCGGCGAAGTGGTGGGCCGCGTTCGCGAAATCCGTCCCGCCGCCGACATCGTCGCCGACATGGCCGATGAGGCAGCGCGGATCCTCAATCGGGAAGGTCGCCAAGTTCAGTACAGCCAAGTTCAGTACCGCCAAGTTCAGTACAGCCAAGTTCAGTACAAAGGTGACCAGGCCGAGGTGCGCAGCAGGCGGCTCTCCCACTGGTCGCGGAACTTTAGGGCATCGAACATGTAGCTGCCGGGCGCGCGGTGCTCGGGCGGAATCTCCTTGGTGAGCAGATGGACGAGCGCCGCATAATTGTGGGAATCGTCAATCTTTTGCCACAGCATTGCTTCTCGTCGTCGATGGCTCCCGTGCGCGACCTGAAAGCACGCCTGGATATCGAGGATCCGCAACTGGGCGGGCGCCTGCGACAGTGGCCGATAGTAGATCTCGTCCCATGAGCGGATGTAGTCGTCGAGCGGCGCGTGCGGCCACCCGGTGTCTTCCATGAACAGTGTCAGAGGGTGAGTCGCACCGTCGGTGGGCACGGTCGCCAAGTCCACCGACTGCAGCGGTGACCACGCCACCGGCAACAGCATCTTGGCGTTCACTTCGTGGCGCAGGGCGTCCAATTCGCGCATCCACGGCCTGAGGTCACCGCGCTGGGCCCGGCGGGCCAGCCCCTCCCAGGCCTCGCCGTCGAGGATGCCCGTTATCGTGATCACGTTGTACGACAACCCGGTTCCGTGGGCGTGATTGGCGTACCACAGCAGTCGAGCGTTGTCTTCCTTGGCCAATTCGGGCATCCACCCGTCGCGGTAGGCGGCTTCAAAATCGTCCTGTAGAGCGCCGACGACCCTATGGGTCTCATGAAGGAAAAGCATTGGCACTCCCTGATTTTCGCGAAGCATCTGCGATCAGCGCGGCGAGCTCGCGGCGGTTGATCTTGCCGGTTGACGTATAGGGGATGTCGTCCACGATCGCCAGCCGCTCGGGTAGCTTGAAGTAGGCGATCGACTCGCGACAGTGTGAGCGCAGCTCCTCGAGTGTCACTGGCGCACAAGCGACTACAGCAGCCCCCACCCGCTGGCCGAGCTCCCCGTCGTCGATGCCGGCGACCGCGACGTCACGCACCGCCGGATGGGTGCGCAGCGCTTCCTCGACCTCGACCGGGCCGAACTTTTCTCCCCCGCGGTTGATCGTGTCGCTCAACCGTCCGCTGCAGAAGATGTAGCCCTGCGCGTCTTGGCGGGCCAGGTCACCGGTGTGCAGCCAGCCTTCGCTGACGTTCTGGGCGGTGTGCACCCATAACTCGCCGACCGTTCCGGTGTTGACGTCATCGCCGGTTTCGGGGTCCACCACCCGGACCTCGACCCCCGGCAGCGGCCTGCCGACGGATCCTGCGCGGGCCGGATCGCGGTGATCGTCCGGCATCAATGTCGTATACGCGCCAAGCGTTTCCGTCTGACCGAATACGTTGGCGAACGCCACGTGCGGAAGCGCAGCCATTGCCCTGCGCACCAAATCGACGGGAGCGGCGGCAGCACCGTAGGCGACGGCGATCAGCGACGTCAGATCGGCGCCGGCGAAGTCGGGATGGTCAAGGATGCGTTGCAGCATCGTCGGCACCATGAACGTGGTGGTCACCCGATGCTGCGAAACCAGGCGCAGCCACTCACCGGCATCGAATCGCTGCTGCACCACCGAGGTGTTGCCCGAGTACAAGCTGCCGAGCGTGCCCAGCGCGCCGCCGACATGGAAGAACGGCACGCACATCAGCCCCACCGATGGCTTGGAGTCCGCCCGAAACGGTGCCGCCATCCCCTTGATCCGCCTGATGAGCTGGCGGTCGCTGATGCCGATGGGCTTGGGGAGACCGGTTGTCCCGCTGGTGAAAAGGACCAGAGCCTCGGTGCCGGGCTCGGCCGGCGACGGCGACGAACGGCCGTCGCCCGCGAGATCGGTGAACGTCAACACCGTGGCTGCGCCGGCATCGCGGACGCGGTCGGCGAACGGCTCCCCCGCGACGGCGACGTCGGCGCAATCGGCACTCTTGAGGAGTCCCCGGATTTCCGGTGGGGTCAGCGCCGGGTTCATCAGCGCGGCGGCCGCTCCGATGCGCGCCGCCCCGAGCAATGTCGCGATCGACAGCAGACTTCCGACGTCGACGACCGCGACCCGCCGGCCGGCCCGCACTCCGCGGGCGGCCAGCCCCGCCGCGCATTGGCGGACGGTCTGCGCCAACTCGCCGTAACTGATGGAACGCCCATCGATGATGAGCGCGGTTCGAGCGGGGTCGCCCGCCGCGGCGGCCTCGAGGATGGTTCCGGTATCCATGCGTGCGGCTCAGTACAGGGGTGACCACGTGGAAGTGCGGAGCAGCCGACTGTTCCACTGATCGCGTAGCTCCAGGGCGTCGTGCATCCAGCTTCCGGGGACGCGGTATTCGTGGGGAATTCGGGTTCGGAGCAGTCCGAGCAACTGCTCGGGCTGCAGGATGCGCTGCATCAGAATGACCTCGCGGCGAAGGTGGCTGCCGAGGGTGGGCTGAAAAGCCGCCTGCACCGCCAGCATGGCCGACTGCCGCTCGAGGCTTCGGGCATACACATCCCCGCTGCGATCGATGTATTCCTCGAATTTGTCTTGGTAGGGCCACATGGTGTCTTCCATGTAGAGCGTCAGCTCGTGTTCGCGGCCGTCGGCCGGCAGCTCTTCGAACGAGACTTGCAGAGGCGACCACGGCAGCGGCGCAAGCAACTTCGCCTCGACGTCGTAGCGCAGCTCGTCGAGGCCGCGCATCCACTTCTGCAGATCGCCGCCCTGAACCCTGAGCGCTAGGCGCTCCCACGCAGCTCCGTCTGTGACGGCGGTGACGGTTACGACCGTGTAGGACGGGCCGCTGCCTTGCGCGTGGTCGGCGTACCACAGCAGCCGCGCGTCGTCGCCGGCGGCGAGCATGGGCATCCAGCCATCTCGAAACGCGGCCTCGAAGTCGTCTTCGAGGTGGCCGCGCACTTTGTGCACCTCGTGCATGAACAGCACGGCGGACCTCCCACCGCTGGCGCTCGCCCGTGAGCGCCCTCGCCCAACGGACGTTAACGCCGGGCGCTCTCCGTGTCCATGGCCGGCTCATCCCCACTGCCGATGCCCTAGACAGCCGAGTTGGGAATCTGGTTTGCTCAGCTAGGTACCTCTACGTACCCCTTCACGGGGCAGGAGTTCGCTGATGGCCCGTCTCAACGTGCCGGACGGCCCGGGCGGCGAAGCCGCCATGATCTGGTCGCTTCGACCGCAACTCGGCGGCATGGTGGAGCGGATGATCCGCGGCGCATACCAGCAGAGCATTCTGCCCGCCGACGAGCGCGAGCTTGCCAGGATGCGCATCGCCCAGATCAACGACTGCGTCGCCTGTTCGGGTTTCCGCGCCCAGTCCGTGCTCGATGCCGGTGTGGCCCCGGAGCTCTACGACAACGTCGCCGCGTACGCCGACTACCCCGGCTACACACCACGCCAGCGGCTTGCCATCGAGTACGCGGAACGCTTCGCAACCGACCATGCGTCCATGGACGACGCGTTCTTCGAGCGGTTGCGCGAGTGCTTCTCGGATGAGGAGATCCTCGATCTGACGCTGTGCGTCGCGGTGTTTCTCGGCCTGGGGCGGTCGTTGACGGTGCTCGGAGTCGACCAGTCCTGCGCGATCGACCTCTGAGAAGAAAACGAAGGGACCCAATGGACATCGCCTCGGTCGACGAACTGCTGACCACCACGCGCTCGGTGCGCAAACGCCTGGACCTGACCCGCCCGGTCGGTCGTGACGTGATCCTCGAGTGCATACAGCTGGCGATGCAGGCACCCACGGCGAGCAACACCCAGGACTGGCGCTGGCTGGTTATCACCGACGCCGACAAACGCGCCGCCATCGCCGACATCTACCGCAGCGTCGGCGCCGAATATCTCGCGTACGCCGCCAAAGAGGTGTCCGATCCGCAAACCCAGCGCGTGTACGCCAGCGCGTTCGCCCTGACCGACACGCTGGCCCAGGTTCCCGTGCACGTCATCCCGTGCCTGGATAACCGCATCGACAACTCGAACCTGCTGACTGCCGCTTCGGCCTGGGCGTCGATCATCCCGGCGGGCTGGAGCTTCTTGCTCGCCCTGCGTTCCCGCGGGCTCGGATCGGTGTGGACGACGATGCATCTGGCCAAGGAACGAGAGGTGGCCGAATTGCTCGGCATCCCCGAAACTGCCACCCAGGCAGCGCTTTTCCCGGTCGCGTACACGATCGGCACTGACTTCCGGCCGGCCGCACGACCGCCCGCGGAGACCATCACTTATTGGGATACCTGGGGATAGCACTTATTGGGATACCTGGGGATAGCCTGGTTGGAGAAAGCTGATGCAGACATACACGGTGCGATTCCACGTCGATGCCCCGCCGAGGAAAGTGTGGCGGGTGCTGCATCCGCCGGCCCCGCCGAGCTCGCCGCGCCCCCGGGTGCTCAAGTGGCCGACCGGCAGCATGAAGATCCTCAACGAGGGCAACGAAGCCGGCGAGGGCCTGGTCCGCACCTGCGTCTTCGAAGTGCCCAAGTACCTGCTGACCGGCGGCAGGGCGCGATCGTGGGAGACAGTCACGGAGGCGGAAATCAACCGGCTGTCGCGGTACACGGCAGTCGGTGCCCCGCTGTGGTCGCGCGCCGAGGGTTACCACGAACTCGAGGAGCAGCCCGACGGCACGACCGTGCTGACCTTCCACGAGACCTACCACGCCTACAACCCGGTTCTGCGCTTCTTTCTCGAACGCCCGGTGCATGCGAAGATCTCCCGCGACAACCTTCAGACGTACGAGCACGCGCTCGGCTATGCGGGCCGTGTGCGGCGGCTTACTTAGCAATTTATGAATTGGGCGTTTCACACCGGTACCCTCGAGTTCTATGGGTGGAATACCTAGCGCGGCGAGGTTGGCCGCCGCGAGCCTGGTGATCGCGGGTTGGGCCGCGTCCACGGTCGTGGCCGGCGCCGATCCTGACGACACGCACGGACCGGCGCCGGGGCCGTCGCCCGCCGGTTCACCGGCACCGTCCCCCGCCGCGTCTCCCTCGCCTGCGGCGTCACCCTCTGGGTCACCGGGCGCCACACCGGGACCCGAACCGAAGACGACCATCGACAAAGACGGCGTCTACGCGGTCGGGACCGACATCGCGCCGGGAACGTACAGCTCCGGCGGACCCGTCGACAACGGCACGTGCTACTGGAAGCGGATGGGCAATCCCGACGGCGCGATGATTGACAACGCCATGACCAAAAAACCACAGGTCGTCCAAATCGACCCGACCGATAAGTCCTTCAAGACATCGGGCTGCCAGCCGTGGCAGCTGACCCCGGACGCCGCGCTGCCCTCCACCCCTGGACCGGCCGGTGTGCAAGGCGCTCTCGGCATCCTCAATGGGTTGCTGGGTGGGAACCAACAGCGCCCTCCCCATTCCTGACGGTCCTGTCGGCGCCCGACGGCCGCCGGCTATTTTCGCTACGGTGGCGCCGTGTCCAGTGCGCAACAGATTGTCGTGGTGGGTGCCGGTGTAAGCGGGCTGACGTCGGCGGTGTGCTTGGCCGAGGCGGGATGGCCGGTGCGGGTCTGGGCGGCGGCTATGCCCCAGCAGACAACCTCGAAAGTGGCGGGCGCGGTATGGGCGCCGCCGCGGCCGGCGGAACGCGCCACCGAGACGCTGGGCTGGTCCGAACGCTCCCTGCAGATGTTTCGCGAGCTTGTCCATGACCCCGGCTCCGGTGTGCGCATGGCTCCGGCGGTGGCCGTCAGCGAGTTGACGGCGGCGGAGGCGATGTCGTCGGCTGCGGCAGCACTGATCCCCGACTTGCGCCCGGCAGATTCGGGTGAGCTTCCCGTGGGTTTCGGTAACGGCTTTCATGCCACGCTGCCGATGATCGACATGCCCCAATACCTCGATTATCTGACGCGACGACTGGCCGCCGCCGGGTGCGAGATCGAGGAGCACCCGGTCCGCTCCCTCGCCGAGGCCGCCGACAGCGCACCGATAGTGGTCAACTGCGCGGGCCTGGCCGCCGGACAACTGACCGGCGACGACACCGTGCGCCCGCTTTTCGGCCAGCATGTGGTGCTCACCAATCCCGGTCTGCAGCAACTGTTTCTGGAGATCAACAGCGGCCCGGAATGGACCTGCTACTTCCCCCACCCGCAGCGCGTGGTATGCGGCGGCATCAGCATCCCCGACCGCTGGGACATGACCCCTGATCCCGAGGTAACCGAACGCATTGTGCAGCGTTGTCGTCGGATCGAGCCGAGGCTGGGCGAGTCCGAGGTGATCGAGACGATAACGGGGCTGCGTCCCGACCGGCCGTCGGTGCGGTTGGAAGCCGAACCGCTCGGTCGGGCGCGCTGCGTGCACAACTACGGCCACGGCGGCAACGGGGTGACGTTGTCCTGGGGATGCGCGCGCGACGTGCTGAGCCTGGTCAACGGCGACTGACGGTGTCTAACGTCGGATGTCGTGAGCATTGATTACGCGCTGCACGCCCATGTCGCGACGATCACGATCAACCGTCCCGAGACTTGCAACTCGCTGGACATGGAACACTTCCGCGACCTGGCCCGCGCGTGGACGGCCTTCCGTGACGATTCCGGCGCCTGGGTCGCGGTCGTCACCGGTGTCGGCCGGGACTTCTGCACCGGCGCCGACCTCAAGAAATTCATCCCGGAGCTGACCGGTGAGCTACCCAGACCACCCGGGTGGAGCAAGGAAGACGCCATCCACGCCGTCCTGCATCGGTTCCCGGTGTACAAGCCGATCGTGGCCGCGGTCAACGGGACGTGCGTCGCGGGCGGCTTCGAGATGCTGAGTTCGACCGACATCCGGGTGGCGGTGCCCGAAGCGCGATTCGCGGTCATGGAACCCAAGCGCGGACTGTTCGCCGGCGGCGGGACCACCGTGCGACTGCCACGTCAGATGCCCTACCCGTTGGCGATGGAGTTTCTACTGACGGCCGACATGGTGGATGCGGAACGCGCTCTGGCCATGGGACTGATCAACCGGGTGGTCCCAGCGGGCGAACTGTTGGACACCGCGTATGACTACGCCGAGCGCATCGCGTCCAACGCACCGCTCGCGGTCTTTGCGACCAAACAGTCCACCGTCGAAGGTCTGGCGCTCGATCTGGCGTCGGCATACGACAACGAAACCGCGCACAGCGACCGGGTTTTCGCTACCGAAGACGCAAAGGAGGGGCCGCGCGCGTTCGCCGAAAAGCGACCCCCGCGGTGGCAGGCACGCTGAGCGTCAGGCGCGCCGCACGATCAGCGACAGCAGCCAGCTCACGATGGACAGCACGATCGCGGCCCAGATCGCCGTCCACCAGAAGTGGTCGATCTGCAGCCCCCAGTGCGTGGTGTGTTCGGTGATCGAGGCGGTGATCCACAGCATCAACGCGTTGACCACGACGTGGAACAGGCCAAGCGTCAGGATGTACAACGGGATGGCCAAGATCTGCACGACCGGCTTGATGAACGCGTTGACCAGGCCGAAGATCAGGGCAACGATGAAGATGATGCCGGCTTTCTGTAGGTGCGTGTAGCCGCCGACGAAGCTGATGCCGTGCACGAACAGCGTGACGATCCATAGTGCGAAGCCGGTCACCGCGGCGCGCAGCAGAAAAGGGCCCATGCGGGAGATCCTGCCATCTTGCCGCGCGCCAGCGGAGTATCAGTTCAGGTTGTAGAAGCGCTGCGCGTTGCGCCCGCCGATCTTTTCGCGAGCGTCCTCGCTGATATCGGTGCGGGTTCGCAAATGCTTGGTGCTCTCGGGCCATTCGCCGTCCCAGTGTGGGTAATCGCTGGCGAACATGATGAAGTCGGCGCCCAGCACGTCGATCACCCCGGGCAGGATCGGCTCCTCCGGCTCACACGTCACCCAGATATTGCCCGCGGCCAGATAGTCGTGCGGATCGCGGCGCCAGCCCCGCTCAACCCAGTCGCCCCGTTTCTCGTAATGCTCGTGCAGGCGGTCCATAAAGAACGGGACCCAACCCGCGCCCGCCTCGAGGAAGGCGACGCGCAGCTGTGGGTGACGCTCGAAGACACCGCCGGACACCAGCGCGGTCATCGCCGTCATCTGGTCGAACGGAAAACTGATGCAGTGCACCTGAATGTAATTGGTGAACCGATCCACGCCGATCTTCGGTAGGTGAATGCCGGGCGCGCCGTGAATGCCCAACGGCATCCCGAGTTCGGCGGCGGCGGCGTAGAACGGGTCGAGATCGGGGTGATCGAGGTTGCGGGTCTTGAGTGCCGGCGGGACCAAAGTCGCTACCAGCCCAAGCTCTTTGGCCTCGGTCATGACGTCGATCGCAAGCCGGCCGTGTTCGATCGGGGTGACGGCGACGCCCCTGAGCCGGCCACCCGAGGCGGCACAGTAATCCGCGATCCACTCGTTGTAGAGCCGGGCGAATCCGGCCGCGAACGACGGGTCTTCGAGGCTGGGTGCGCACAGCCCGAGGCTCGGATACAGCACCATCGTGTCGATGTGGTCGCGGTCCGCGTCACCCAGCACGCCCTCGGGTGAGCGGCAATTGATGTTGGGCGCCTTGCTGATTCCGTGCTCGGGCGGACAACCTGCGCCGGGCCCCTCGTCCTCCGGGTAGTTGCGGCCCTCGAACATCAACCGCATCCGCTTGTCTGTGCTGGGTTTGACGTGGTCCGGCCAGCGCTTGATCGCTTCGGTCGCCAGCGACGCGTTCTCCGCAACGTGTCCATCGGCATCGATGATTCGCATGTATCCGGAACTTACTCTTGCGGGTTGTCTAGGCAAACGCCTCAGAAGTGCGACACGATGCTGGCGTGACAACACAAAGTCCTCGCAACAAGATCACCGGCGATCAGCGGAACTCGTTCATTGCCGCGATGCTGGGCTGGACGATGGATGCCTTCGACTACTTCATCGTGGCGTTCGTCTATGCCGACATCGCAAAGACCTTCCACCACAGCAAGGCCGAGGTCGCGTTCATCACCACGGCCACCTTGTTCATGCGCCCGGTGGGCGCGTTGCTGTTCGGGCTTTGGGCCGACCGGGTCGGTCGGCGCACCCCGCTGATGGTGGACGTGATCTTCTACTCCGTGGTCGGCTTCCTGTGCGCCTTCGCGCCGAACTTCACCGTGCTGGTGATACTCCGGCTGCTGTACGGCATCGGCATGGGCGGGGAATGGGGCTTGGGCGCCGCGCTCGCGATGGAGAAGGTCCCTGCGGAGCGACGCGGCTTCTTCTCCGGGCTGCTGCAGGAGGGTTACGCGTTGGGCTACCTGTTGGCCAGCGTGGCCGCGCTGGTGGTGATCGACTGGCTGCACCTGTCCTGGCGGTGGTTGTTCGCACTGTCCATCATCCCGGCGATGGTCAGCCTGATCATCCGCTACCGGGTCCAGGAGTCGGAGGTGTGGGAAGCCGCCCAGGACCAGATGAAGCTCACCAACACCAGGATTCGCGATGTGCTGCGCAGCGGCGCCATCATCCGCCGATTCGTCTACCTGGTGCTGCTGATGACCGCCTTCAACTGGATGAGCCACGGCACTCAGGACGTCTATCCGACCTTCCTGGGCGCCCACGACAATCACGGCGCAGGCCTGAGCAGCGTCACCGTCAAGTGGATCGCGGTGGTCTACAACGTCGGCGCCATCATCGGCGGGCTGTTTTTCGGCACGATGTCACAGCGCTTCAGCCGCCGCTACACGGTCGTGTTCTGTGCGCTGTTGGCCCTGCCGATCGTGCCGCTGTTCGCGTACTCGCGCACCGCGGGGATGCTGTGCCTCGGCTCGTTCCTGATGCAGCTCTTCGTGCAGGGAGCCTGGGGCGTGATTCCGGCGCACCTGACCGAGATGTCGCCCGACGCCATTCGCGGCCTCTACCCCGGGGTGACCTACCAGCTCGGTAATCTACTGGCCGCGTTCAACCTGCCCATTCAGGAGCGTCTCGCCGAGTCGCACGGCTACCCGTTCGCCTTGGCCGCCACGATCGTGCCGGTGCTGCTTGCCGTCACGCTGCTGACGCTGATCGGCAAGGACGCGACCGGGGTGCGCTTCGGCACTTCCGAAACCGCCTTTGTGCCAACGGAAGTGACGTGAGTCAGCGCCCCGCCTGCGTCCGATGTCACACAAGTGCGCGGCGCAGCAGGTGCATCGCCACCGTCGTCGAGCGCTCCCGGACATCCGACCGGTTACCGGGGAGCAGCAGGGTGCGCGTATCGGTGCGGCCGTCTGCGAGCATCACGCTGAAACAGACGGTCCCCACCGGCTTTTGTTCGGTACCCCCGCCGGGGCCGGCGATGCCGGTGATCGCGACGGCGGTGTCGGCGCCGAAGCGGCGCAGCGCGCCGGCCGCCATCGCCTCCGCCACCGGCTCGGACACCGCGCCGTGCGCCTCGATCAGCGCCGGATCGACGCCGAGCAGCTCCACTTTCGCCTCGTTCGAGTAGGACACCACACCACCCGCCACATAGTCCGACGACCCGGGCCGGTCGGTCAGTCGCGCCGCCACCAGCCCCGCGGTGCAAGACTCCGCCGTCGCAATCCGGCGGCCTGCAAGTAACTGGGCGACGAGGTCGTCGATCCTCGATCCGTCTTCGGAGAAGAGCTGCTCGCCGTGCCGCTCACGCAGCAGCTGGACCAGTTTCGCGTAGGCCGCGGCGGCCTCGGCGTTAGCGGGCTCGTAGCGGGAGACCATCTCGATCTCCCCCCGCCGCAGGCAGGTGGTGATCTCGAGCGACTCGAAGCCGGGCACCGAAGTCTGCGCGTCGCGCAGCGTATCGGCCAGGCCCGACTCGGGCAGCCCGAACATCCGCACGATGTCCTGCCGGTAGATCGTGCGCCCGGCTATCGCCTGCTGCGCCGCGGGAGTCTCGATCGCCTTGCGCCACATCGGCTGAAGCTCGCGCGGCGGCCCCGGAAGCACGATGACCGTCGGCTTGCCGGGCACCACCACACCGGGCGCGGTGCCCACCGGGTCGAGCACCTGCGCCCCGGCGGGAATCATCGCCTGCTTGCGATTGGCGGCGCGCACCGCGTCGAAGTCGACGCCGTCGAAGCGTGCCATCAGCCTTTTGAGGATGTCGGCGATCTTCTCCTCGGTTGCGGCGTCCAACACCAACTCGCGGCCGCAGAACCGCGCCACCACCTCGACAGTCATGTCGTCGGCCGTCGGCCCCAGTCCGCCGCTGGTGACGATCAGGTCCACGCCCTCGCCCGCCAGGAAGCGCAGCTGCGCTTCGATGTCGGCCGGGCGGTCGCCGCAGATCGTGATGTGCGCGAGTTCGACTCCGAGCTCCAGAAGGCGATCGGCGATCCAGGGGCCGTTTGCGTCTTGGACCCGTCCGGTGAGGACTTCGGTTCCGGTGACAACGATGCCTGCGCGTGCGCTCACCGCCATGAGCGTACTCATGGGCCTGCGGGACAATCAGTCGATGATCGAGTTAGAGGTAATCCAGGCCGACGTGACCAAGCTCGAACTCGACGCGATCGCGAACGCGGCCAATACCGAATTACGGCACGGCGGCGGCGTGGCCGCGGCGATTTCTCGCGCCGGGGGGCCCATGGTGCAGCGGGAATCGACGGAGAAGGCGCCGATCGGCCTCGGAGACGCCGTCGAGACCACGGCGGGCGAGATGCCGGCACGCTACGTCATCCACGCAGCGACGATGGAGCTCGGCGGTCCGACCTCAGCGGAGATCATCTCGCGGGCAACCACTTCTACGCTGGGCAAGGCCGATGAGCTCGGTTGCCGCACGCTGGGTTTGGTGGCGTTCGGCACCGGTGTCGGGGGCTTCCCGCTGGACGAGGCGGCGCGACTGATGGTGGACGCGGTTCGGCAGCACCGGCCGGGCTCGCTGGAGAAGGTGGTGTTCGTGGTCCACGGCGACGAGGCCGAGCGAGCGTTTCGCGCGGCCGCGCAGGCCTAGCTGTATTAGTCCTCGGAGAGGTAACGCTCCACGGTCGCGACTTTCTGCGTCATCGCGTCGCTGGTGCCGGCGCGCCAGTCCGCCTTGATCACCGTGCTGACGCGGGGGGCACGGGCGGCCACGGCCTCGACCGCGCGCTGCACGACCGCCATCACCTCTTCCCAGGTGTCGCCCTCGATCACGGTGAACATGGAATCCGTCTTGTTGGGCAGGCCGGAATCGCGAACCACGCGAACCGCTTCGGCGACGATCTCGCCGACGCCCTCGCCCACACCCAGCGGGGTTACGGAAAACGCGACGAGCACAGACACCCCGACGAGCCTACCGGTCGTCCCCTGGCACCATCGAGGTCCATGCGGGTTTTGGTACAGCGGGTCTCGTCGGCGACGGTGTCGGTGGACGGCGGCGTGGTCGGCGCCATCCACCCGGACGGCCAGGGAATACTGGCGTTCGTCGGTGTCACTCACAGCGACGATCTCGAAAAGGCGCGCCGCCTTGCCGAAAAGCTATGGAAATTACGGATTCTCGACGACGAGCGGTCCGCATCCGATGTGGGTGCGCCCATCCTGGTCGTCAGTCAGTTCACGCTGTACGCCGACACCGCCAAGGGCCGCCGACCGTCGTGGAATGCGGCCGCCCCGGGTGCGGTCGCCGAGCCGCTGGTCGCGGCTTTCGCGGAGGCGTTGCAGCGGCTGGGGGCCGAGGTGCAGACGGGCGTGTTCGGCGCGAATATGCAGGTGGAGTTAGTGAATGACGGCCCGGTGACGGTGTTTCTGGAACTCTGACGCCGCCTCGCCAGGTACGTTGGTTATGTCGGCTTGCATCGCCGATTTCAACGGGAGGGGCGGCCTTGAGCACAACACCTGAGTTCGGGTCGCTGCGATCCGACGATGACCACTGGGACATCGTCAGCAGTGTGGGTTATACGGCTCTGCTGGTGGCGGGATGGCGTGCGCTGCACGCCGCGAGCTCCGATCCGCTGGTATCGGACGAGTACGCCAAGGCCTTCATCGCCGCGTCGCGCGACCCGTACTTGGCTGACGTGCTTGCCAACCCGGGCACGTCCGAGGACGAGCTGGCCTTCCCCCGTCTCTACGGGGTCCAGACGCGATTCTTCGACGATTTCTTCAACGCGGCCACCGCCGGGGGCATACGGCAGGCGGTGATCGTGGCGGCCGGATTGGATTCTCGGGCGTATCGCCTCCAATGGCCGCAGGGCACAACGGTTTACGAAATCGATCTGCCGAAAGTGCTGGAATTCAAGGCGACCGTGCTCAGTGAGCACGGCGCTGAGCCGACAGCTCGCAGGATCGAGGTCGCTGCCGATCTGCGCACCGACTGGTCCCGGCCGCTTGAAGCGGCGGGCTTTGACGTGGAGAGCCCGAGCGCCTGGTCCGTGGAGGGTTTGCTGCCCTATCTGACCGACGAAGCCCAGAACTCACTCTTTACCCGGATCAGTGGGCTCAGCGCGCCGGGCAGCCGAATTGCGGTGGGCGCGCTGGGATCGCGCTTGGATCACGACCAGCTCGATGCGCTGGAGACCAACCACCCGGGTGTCAATAAGTCCGGCAACGTGGATTTCTCCTCCCTGACGTACGAGCCCAAGACCGACCCGGCGGAATGGCTGAACGCGCACGCATGGACGGTCGAACCCGTCCGCAACACGCTCGATCTGCAGGCCGGTTATGGGATGACGCCACCGGACGTCGACGTGAAGATCGACAGTTTCATGCGGTCCCAATACATCACGGCGACTCGGTGAGGGAGCCTCGCCATGGCCGGGTCCACCACGAAGGTCAGGAGGCTCTCCCCCGCTGACGCCATCGCGGAGATCCACGCCGGCGCGGCGGGTCGCGGCGTGGGCGCGTTTTTCGACCTGGACGGCACGCTGGTCGACGGCTTCACGGCCGCGGTACACGTCAGTGACCGAATCAGGCACCGGCAGGCCGGAATTGGTGAGCTCCTCGGCGTGTTCGACGCGGCGCTCCGGTATCGGTTCGGCCGCCTGGAATTCGAGCGGCTCCTCGTGCGCGCCGCGGGCTACCTGCGCGGGGAATTGCTCACCGAACTCGAGGAGTTGGGCGAGTCGTTGTTCGTCGAACGGGTCGCCGCGCGACTCTACGGCGACATGCAGGAAGTCATGCAGGCCCATCAGAGCGTGACCACACCGTGCTGAGTTCCTCGGCGCTTTCCATGCAGGCTCTGCCCGTCGCACGCTTCCTCGGTATCTCCAACGTGCAGTGCAACTACTTCGAGCTCGACGAGAGCGAGCGTCTGACGGGCGGGATCGTCAGCCCGATCGTGTGGGGAACCACGAAGGCCTCGGCAATGCGACAGTTCTGCGCGGACAACCGCGTTGCCGTGCAACACAGTTACTTCTATGCCGACGGTGACGAAGACGCGGCGTCGATGTCACTCGTCGGATATCCGCGGCCGGTGAACCCACGCTCGGGGCTGGCCGCCGCGGCCGCCGTGCACGGGTGGCCGGTGATGTGCCTCGCCTCCGGCCGTCGCCGCCGTGGCCCGGTAAGGGCGTTGCGTTATTTGGCCAAGCACGTCCGCCGCGACAGGTACTAGGGTTTGAGCAGGATCTTG
This sequence comes from Mycobacterium sp., assembly GCA_036500645.1. Taxonomy (GTDB): domain Bacteria; phylum Actinomycetota; class Actinomycetes; order Mycobacteriales; family Mycobacteriaceae; genus Mycobacterium. The sequence continues at coordinate 22,989 of DASYBR010000051.1, forward strand.
ACGTCCTCGCCCGTCCGCGACCCCGCGGTCGCGTAGCCCTTGGCCGCTTCGTCCAAAGGCAAAGTCGTGGTGAAGATTCCGTCGACATCGAGCCGTCCGGACTGCAGCAGCGGGATCAATTCCGGCCAGGTGCGCTGGACGGGTGCCGTCGTCATCCGCAACGTGATGCTGCGAATCAGACAGCCCATGGCGTTGAGCGGAAACGGATTCAAATCGTGCACACCGACAACTGAGACGGTGCCGCCGGGCCGCACCGCGTTGAGCGCGTCGGTCAGGGATGCATCCGTGGCCACGGCGTCGATCACGGCGTCGGCACCGCGGCCGTTCGTGGCGTCGAGGATAGCCTCGACAGCCGGCACCTTGATGGGCGTGGCTCCCCATTGGGCGGCCCGGTTCAACCGGCCGTCAACCTGATCAACTGCGAAAACTGTTGCGGCGCCTTGAAAAAACGCACTCCGCAGCGAGCACAACCCGACCGCCCCCAGGCCGATGACCGCCACCGTTCCGCCGAACGGAATATCGGCGCGCTGCGCGGCGGCCCATCCGGTGGCGAGGTTGTCGGTCAGCAGCAGCGCCTGCTCGGTGCTGATCCCCTCGGGCATCTTCAGCAGTTGGAAATCGGCGGCGGGCACCGCGAGCAGATCGGCCTGTGCGCCGCCCAGCACGCCGCCGCCGAAGATCTGAAAACCCGCGTAGCACATGACCGGATCGCGAGTCGCGCACCCCGGGCATGCACCGCAGCCCGTCACCGACGACACCATCACCGAGTCGCCGACCTTCACATTGCGCACGTCCCGCCCGGCCGCCACGACGGTGCCGATCGCCTCGTGGCCCAGTGCGATCGGCTCGACTATCGGGAAATCGGCCTCGTAGAAATGCAGGTCGGATCCGCAGATGGCGGCGGCGGTGACCTCAACGATCGCGGCATTGGGTCCCGGAGGTGCTGGATCGAAACGGTTCTCGACCCTGATGCTGCGGGGGCCGTCGACGACTACCGTGCGCATATCGGTGGGTTCACTTTCTGGTCGGATTAAGGACTGCGACGTCGTATCAAGAATTGTGACCAGTCGGGTTCGCGTACGGCGGCCCAATATTCGTTGAGTCGCCAGGGGCTGACAGTGTGGATCTCCCCGTCGGCGTTTTTGAAGTAAGAGTGTTTGACCGCCGGATGCGACCACACCATCTTCTTGATTTGGGTCTGAGTCCGCTGGTGCCAATCGGTGGCGGCCTCGGGCTTCGGTTCCACAGAATGCGTGTTCGTCTCGGCCAGCCGTCGCAGGCATTGGTCGACATAGCGCATCTGCAGCTCGGACTGGAAGATCAGGCTGCCGCCGTGGGCGAGATGTGTACCGGGACCGTAGATGATGAAGAAGTTGGGAAATTCCGGGACCGTGATGCCCAGGTAGGCGTACGGGCGGGTTCCCCACATCTCGTGTAGGTCGATTCCGTTGCGGCCGGTCACCTTTAGCGGCCACAGCACATCGGTGTGCCGGAATCCGGTGGCGTAGATGATGATGTCGACATCGTGGGTCACGCCGTCGTCGGTGACGACGGCGTGCGGGGTGATCTTGCGGATCGGGGTGCGGACGAGTTCGACGTTATCCCGTTGCAGGGTCTGCAGCCAGCTGCCGTTGTCCTGCAATGTCCGCTTGCCGCAGGCGGGATAGTCGGGCATCACCTTGGCCAACAGCTCTTGAGAGTTTGGACCTTCGCCGACCTGGCTGGTGATCCACTGGGAGAACATCATGGCTGCTGCGGCATTGATGTCGCTGACGGCGGTGTCTTGGTCGGCGTAGTTCGGGTCGGCTTCGGCGGCGTCGAGGCCTTTGTCCGAGCCGGGCCACAGCACGAGAAAGCGGTACCACCGCCCGTAGAACGGCAGATGCCGCATCGCCCAGCGCACGCCGTCGCCGACCTCGTCGTGGTACATCGGATTCGGGAACATCCATTGCGCGGTGCGCTGAAAGACGGTCAGGTGTTCGACCTCGCCGGCGATCGTGGGCGCGATCTGAAATCCGCTGGCGCCGGCGCCGATGAGTGCGACCCGCTTTCCCGCCAGGTCCACCGAATGGTCCCACGCCGCGGAGTGAAACGCCGGTCCCGCGAAGCTGCTCGCGCCCTCGAGGTCGGGGATGCTGCGCCGGTTCAGCTGACCGACGGCGGTGATGAGCCCCCGCGCGCGCACGGTGCTGCTCTGGCCGTCGGCCGACCGCAGCGCGACACTCCACACGGCGTCGTCGTCGTCCCATTCGGCCGCGACAACCTCGGTGTTCCACCGCACGTGCTCGTTCAGCTCGTGCTTCTTCATAACCTTGGTGAAGTAGTCCTGCAGCTCATACTGCTCGGCGAAGAAATGCGTCCAGTCGTTGTTGGGTTCGAAGCTGAAGCAGTAGAAATGGTTGGCGACGTCCACGCGGGCGCCGGGATAGCTGTTCTCCCACCATGTTCCGCCGGGGCCCGCGTTCTTCTCGACGATGGTGAATGGGATGTTCGCCTGCTTGAGCCGGACGCCGGCCAGGATGCCGGATTCGCCGCATCCGACCACCAGGACCGGGAACTCGGCCGTGCGGTCGGTCGCCAATGCGGCCGGGCGCCGCGGGTCGACACCGTCGAGGTCGAGCTCTTCGGAGACCAGCGGGAGGTAGTCGTCGGGAACGTGCTCACACGCCGCCCAGTCCAGCATTTCCCTGATCAGTTCTGGGGTCAGCGGGCCCGGTTCGGGGCAGCCGCGGTCCCGGTACTCGGTGATCACCGACAGCGCCTCGGTGCGGGCCCGCGCCTTGTCCTCCTCCGACATGAACCCCTGGACTTCGTTGAGGAAGATGCCCATCTGCTTGAAGTCGCGGATGAATCGCGGGTCGCCGGTGATGTGCACGAGCGAAAGCAACAGCGTCGGGATGCTGACATCCTCTAGGGCTGCCGCGATTTCGGGTGTCGACGTGGTGAAGGGATCACCGGCGTAACGGCTGCGCATCAGGCCGATCCTTTCGGTGAACGAGTGCCAAATTACGCTACGCATAGTTTCGTAATTGGAGCACTACGCTACCCGCTGCCGCGCGACCGGATCAAGAGCTTGAGCGCTCTGGCCCGGCGTCGTCGTCGTGCCGATCCGCCAGCAGTTGTTCAGGGTGGTGGAAGGTATTGGTTCGGGGCTCAAACGCGAAGGCGAGGGTCGGTTTAGCGGTGACATGATCTTGCCGCCCAGGCAGGTGGCTGTCTGCGGACTGGTAGGCGATGACATCAGTGTATCGGAACGATGCAGATCCCTTGCAGCGCAGGGGATTGCGCGCGGTTGCCGCGGCGGATATGGTCGAGAAGTTCCAACCACAGGACAGTCCCAACCCAACCACGGAACTCCAACGACCGAGGGGGTACACCGTGAGACAACCGGAACTAACCAGCCTCATCGGCCTGCGCGACAGTGACGGCGATCAGCTACACCTCGTTCGCCTCGATCGGGCCAATGGCTCCCGCAGGTATCTGATGGCAATCGGTCAGGAGAGGGTGTTCCTGACTCCCGGCGATCTGGATCGGCTGAGCACCGTCATCCGGTGCGAAGTAGGTGGCCGGAATGATGATCTGAAGGCCGCGTTTAGGTTCCTCGCCCACGCAATCTGGCTCCTGATCTTCTGCGCGGTGTTGTCGCTCGTCGCGTCCGCACTCACCGGGCCATTGTTTGCGTACCCCTGGTCGAACTGAAGTCATTCGGTGAGTGGTCTCCCATTCTTCGGCCAAAGCGCTGGCAACCGGCGACCTGTTGTGCGGCGGGAGGCTGACCGTGGGCATCGGCGTGGGCGGGAGGCACGAGGACTATCACGCGGTGGGCGCCGACCCGGCGACGCAGACGATGCGGGGCATGGCCGAACGCGTGGCGGTGATGAAGCGGGTATGGGCGGGCGAAAAGATCACCGATTCGGTGCTGCCGGTCGGGCCGGCGCCGGTCCAACCCGGTGGTCCGCCGCTGTTCGTCGGCAGCATCGGGCCCAAGACCATCCGCAGCGCCGCCGCCTGGGCCGACGGTCTGGCCGGCACCACGTTGGACCTCGACGTCGTCAAGCAGAATGAGTTGTTCGACGTGGCGCGGGAGGCGTGGGCGCAGGCGGGCAGGCCGAACCCCGCCTCGTGACGTCGTTCTGGTTCCCGTTCGGGCCGCCCGAGCGGGCCCGCGCCCAGGTCCATCGTCATCTGCGGCGCTACATGAACTGGATAC
>DASYBR010000052.1:0-3319 GCA_036500645.1 Mycobacterium sp.
CAGCCTCCTGGTGGCTGGGCTGCCGCTGCCCACCTATCGCCGGGCCATCGCACTGGCCTCCTGGGCGGTGTGTGCCCTCGCCAACGCCCCTCTCGCCTGGGCCCTTCTGAACCGCTAAACCGCCCTGGCTTGTTTCCGCCAGGTGTTCTTGGCCCGGCCGCCCAAGCCAGCCAGTCCTACGCACCAGGTAGGAAGATAGTCACGAAAAGTGATTGCCTACTGCAGACAACATGCGCGCATCCCCGCCGTTCTGCACGGCGGCTGGCACGTGACGGAGCCGCCTGTGATGCGTGCAGAGCTGGTTGATCTGGGCACACCCACAGCCCGCTGCCGATGCTCGGTCATGCTTGATATGCAGGTGATCGGCCGAGGCGGTTCGTGTGTTGGGCGATGGTCTGTTAGCGGAGTACGTCGTCGAGCCAGTCGTAGATCCGGGCGGTCGCCAGTCGTTGTGCTCCGGCGTGGCAGTGCGCGTCGGCGCCCTGTTCGGTGGTGAATTCCAGCAGGGTTTTCGGGCTGGTGAGGTGGTTGTAGAGCTGCTGGGGTTGCGGGGCGTGGTGGTCGTTGCCGGCGAAGAACAGGTCGTTGGCGGCGGCGCAGACCAGGGTGGGGCAGGTGATCCGCTCGGCGACGCCGTCGCGGACGTGGTAGTCGAGGTAGGCGGCCAGGAACTGGCGGGGGGTGGCGGCGGCCATGACGTAGCGGCCGTGGCCGAAAGCCCAGCGCAGGGTTGGGCTGGCCTGTATGGCGTCGGCTAGGACGCCGTCGAGGCGGTCGTCGCGGGGTGCGCGGGCGCGGCCGGCCACCTCGTCGGGGGCCAGCGGGAGCAGGTCGGTGATGGCGGTACTGGCGTCGTAGACGCCGTCGACCGCGACGAGCGCGGCGATGCGCGGCTCGAACGCGGCGGCTCTGGGGGCCAGCATTCCGCCCAGGCTCAGCCCGAGCAGGGCGATGCGTCGCGGGTCGACCTGGGGATAGGTGGCCAGGTGGTCGAGTACCGGCCGACGACGTGCTCCCAGTCGGGCCGGAACGGCAGGTGGTGCTCGTGGATGGCGCTGGGCTGGCCGGGGCCGTCGAAGGTCAGCACGTGGTAGCCGCGCTCGATACCAGCCGCTGCGCCGAAGAAGTGCATTTCCTCGGCGCTGCCGTCGAATCCGTTGTGCATCACCACGGTCGGGCGCGGTTGGTCACTGTCGTCGGCGCGGTAGAAGTAGCCGCGCAGCACTGTGCCCTGGTAGGGGATCTCCACCGGTTCGATGGCCGGCCAGAACAGTCGTGCTGCCGCCTGGAAGTGCATTCAGGTTCATTCACCCTTCCGGCCTTCCCCTCGCCTGTGGCGCCCGGCCGGAACGGGCGCCCTTGGGCTTTCCCCTGAGCTTCGCACCCGGCCGTTACCAGCCACGCACGTCAAGGCGGGGACGGGTCTGGAACACTGACCCGAAGTCACGTCTTCGGCGTCATGCCGAACCTCCAATCAACGAACTCACTCATAACGTGCGACATCGTGTCGCAGCGCCCGCTCATGCCGCTGGTCGCGCTGTAATGCCGACGACAGTGCGTCTGAACTCGGCTGAGGATCGCGATGCGGCAATCGCGAGTTATAGGGCGCGGCTATGCGTGAGGCGGGTGGCTGTGTTCGCGGCGGGTATCTGGTCGAACTCGTCGCGGTTGCGGACGATGTCGCTCTGGTGGCCACGGACCCAGTGCACGAGTCCGTCCACGGCCTCGCTCAGTGAGCGACCGAGCGGCGTCAGGGCATATTCAACCCTCGGCGGTACTTCCGGGTATGCGGTCCTGGTGACCAACCCGTCGCGGGTGAGGGCACGCAGCGTCTGGCTGAGCATCCGCTGGGAGATGCCGGCGACCTGGTCGTGCAGCGCGGTGAAGCGCAGTGGGCCGGGCGCCAGGACCGTGATGGTCAGCAGCGTCCACTTGTCGCCCACCCGCGCCAGCACGTCGCGGACGAGCTCGATCGTCTGGACACAGTCCGGCGTGACCCCGCGCTGTGCGAGTTCGGCACCAAGGAAGCTTGTCATGGCTTTTGTTCCTCATGTGTCAGTAGCTGACTTCAAAGTGCGTATGGGAGAGCCGGATTAAACCCGCTGGGCGCACGTTTCTTACTGATCGTAACTGACGTGCGGCCACCCCTTGTGGCCGTAACAGCGGGAGGACGGCATGGTCCGGCACGACACGTTCACGATCTCGCGGCACCTCGACGTGCCGCCGGGCGAGGTCTTCACGGCGTTCGCCGACACCGCGATCAGGCGGCGGTGGTTCCGGCTTCCTGGCAGCGGAGCTTCATACGAGCACGACTTCCGGGTGGGCGGTGGTGAGACGGCGCGCAGCATCTTCACCGGGCTGGACACGGCGCCCGAGCGGCTGGAGTACCGGTCGCGGTACATCGACATCGCGGGCACCCACCGGATCGTCTACGGCTACGAGGCCGTCGTCGACGGCGAACTGCGATGGACCTCACTGGTCACCGTCCGGCTCGACGCAGAGACGGACGGAACCCGCCTGGAATGGACCGAACAGGTGACATTTCTCAGGTACGCGGGAGACGGCAGCGCGGACCTGGCGCACCTGCGCGGCGGGACCATGCTGCGACTCAACGGCCTCCACGCGGCTCTGCAATCCGGACGTCGGCGTCCAGCAACGGCGGTGAAAGTGCCTGTTGGGATCGGAGATTGATCTGCGTAACACAACGTCTTCGACCATCAGTAACCATCAGATCGGCAGGAACGGACCACGCATGACGAACATCGGGATCATCCTCGGCAGTACCCGCCCCGGCCGGGTCGGTCACCAGGTGGCCGAGTGGGTCGCCGAGCAGGGCAGCCAGCACGACGGCATCGACGTTGAGGTGGTGGACATCGAGGACTACGGTCTGCCGGTCTTCGACGAGCCGCAGTCACCGCTACTCGGCTCCTACACGCACGCCCACACACGGAAGTGGAGCAACAAGATCGCCGAGTTCGACGGATACGTTTTCGTCACCCCGGAGTACAACCGGTCGATCCCCTCAGCGTTGAAGAACGCCATCGACTACCTCTATCGGGAGTGGAACAACAAGGCGGCAGGCTTCGTCTCCTACGGCAGCAACGTCGGCGGCGCCCGCGCGGTGGAACACCTGCGCCTCATCACGGCAGGTCTCCAGCTGGCCGGCGTGCGCACCCAGGTCAGCCTGTCACTCGCCACCGACTTCGCAGCGTTCACCACGTTCACCCCCGGCGACCGCCACAACACCATGCTCCGCCAGCTCTTCACCGAGATGACCGCCTGGGCCGACGCGCTCGCAACACTGCGCCGACCCTGACCA
>DASYBR010000053.1:0-6365 GCA_036500645.1 Mycobacterium sp.
GGTTGTCGACCAAGGCTCCGACGCGGTGGAGGTGCAGGGGCTGTTCACCGTGCCGCTGTCGGAACTGCGCGAGACGTCGGAGTCGGTGCTGCCGCGCCTCTTCGGATAATCGTCGGCGGCGAATCCTGATGCGGCCCGGACATTTTCGTCGGGCTCGCGCGTTGTGCCTTGCCGCCGCGCTGGTCGGCTGGAGTTTTGCCTCTCCGCGATTGCCCGCCGGGTGGCGGGTAGCGCTACAGGCCGGCCTGGGTGGGCTGCTGGTACTGGTGACGCGTGTGCCGTTGGGCCTGAGCCCGCCGCGGCTATGGGCGGGGCTGCGACTGGGATCGCTGACCGGGGTGGCGGCGGTCGGCGCAATTGCCGCAACGACCGTGCTGCCGCCGGTGCGCCGGTCGATGGCCGTTCGCGACCTGCCGGCGCCCGTATCAGCCTGGCTGCTGGTGCGAATCCCGCTCGGCACCATCTGGGCCGAAGAATCCGCATTCCGCGCGGCGCTGGCCGGCTCCGGTTCCGTTGCTTTCGGTACAGACGGCGGAAGGTTGCTGCAGGCCGCGACCTTTGGGCTCACTCACATCGCGGATGCGCGCGCGACCGGCGAGCCGGTGGCCGCCACCGTGCTGGTCACCGCCGTCGGTGGCTGGCTGTTCGGCTGGCTGGCCCACCGCTCGGGCAGCCTCGCCGCGCCCATGCTGGTGCACCTGGCCATCAACGAGGCCGGGGCGATCGCCGCGCTCACCATGCAGCGGCGCTCCCGCCCTGAATCCCGGTAGCGCGGGGTCGCGCGACTATACTCAGCCAGGTGCACAGAGTGAGGGCCGCGGAGCATCCGCGGCCGGATTACGTTCTGCTACATATCAGCGACACGCATCTCATCTCTGATGGATCTCTTTATGGCGAGGTCGACGCCGACGGCACACTGAGCGAACTGCTCGCCCAGCTGACCAACTCCGGCATTCGGCCCGATGCGATCGTTTTCACCGGTGACTTGGCCGATGCCGGCGAACCCGAGGCCTACCGCAGAATTCGTGCGGCGGTGCAGCCTTTCGCGGCCGAGTTGGGCGCCGAACTCGTCTGGGTGATGGGCAACCACGACGATCGGGCCGCCTTGCGCAGCTGCCTACTCGATGAGGCGCCGTCCATGGCACCGTTCGACCGGGTGCGCATGATCGACGGCCTGCGCATTATCACGTTGGACACCTCGGTGCCGGGCCACCACCACGGCGAAGTCAGCGATTTCCAATTGGATTGGCTCGCGGCTCAATTGGTTCGCCCGGCGCCGCACGGCACTATTCTGGCCCTGCATCACCCGCCGATACCCAGCGTCTTGGATATGGCCGTCACGGTGGAACTGCGCGACCAGGCCGCCCTGGGACGGGTCCTGAAGGGAACCGACGTTCGCGCGATTCTGGCCGGGCACCTGCACTATTCGACGAACGCCACGTTCGTCGGGATTCCGGTGTCGGTGGCCTCGGCCACCTGCTACACCCAGGATCTGACGGTTGCCGCCGGAGGAACCCGCGGACGGGACGGCGCCCAGGCCTGCAGCCTCGTGCATGTCTACCAGGACACCGTTGTGCACACGGTGGTTCCGCTCGGCGTTGGAAAGACGGTGGGCACCTTCGTCTCTCCCGCTCAGGCGCAACGCAAGATCGCCGAGAGCGGCATGTTCATCGAGCCGTCCCGGCGCGACTCCCTGTTCAGCCACCCTCCCGTGGTGCTGACACCATCGGTTCGGCAAACCCCCGCCGATTGACATCGGCCGTCACCTTCTCCCAGGGCGCGGGTATGGGGTAGTAGCGCTCCAGGAAGCTTGTGACGCGCTCGCTGCGCTCCTGCGCGGAGACTTCGGGGAAGCTGCTGTCGTTGAGGCAGAAGAAGTCGTAGCCCCGCTTTTTCCGCAGCACACCTAACAGGTCCAGCCCGTCGCGGGTGGTGGTGTTCACGTACAGCACCTTGGCTTTCTCCTGTTGCACGGCACGGCCGGTCATCAGCGCGTAGTAGTGGTAGAAGGAGTTGGTCACCGAGATATCCGTGGCGGAGCGGAACTGACTCGCCTGCGTGCGCGCGAACTCTTCCGGGAATTCGCTTTCCATCTGCCGCAGCACACTCTTGCGCAGCGGCACGGCGGTGTGCTCGAGATGGCGGGTGATGACCTGTCCGAACCGCTTTAGGATCAGCTGCCGGTTCACCCGCGCCGCGTTCTCAAAGCCACTGCGCGTGGGATCGTTTGCGCCCAAACCGATGCGGGTCTTCGCCTCGATGAATCGGGTGACGCCGCCGGGGGAGAAGAACATGGTGGCCTTGACGGGCCGGCCGAAGAACATGTCGTCATTGGAATACAGGAAATGCTCGCTGAGCTCGGGGATATTGTGCAGCTGGCTCTCCACCGCATGCGAGCTGAAGGTGGGCAGCGCCTCCGGGTCCGAGAAGTGCTCCTCGGCGCGGACGATGGTGATTTTCGGATGCTCGGCGAGCCACGCCGGCGGCCGTGAATCGGTCGCGATAAAGATCCGACGCACCCACGGCGCGAACATGTTCACCGAACGCAGGGCGTACTTGAGCTCGTCGATCTGCCGAATCCGGGCTTCCGCGTCGTCACCCTCACCCGCGACATACTCCGACATCTGCGCCGCTCGCCGGGCGCGGAACTCGGGATCGCTGCCCTCGACCCAGGAGAACACCATGTCGATGTCGAACGTCACGTCGCTGGCGTGCGGTGCGAACATTCCCTTGATGGTCGGCCACTTGTAGCCGTAGAGCTTGACGGTTGTCGGCTTGAACTCACTGCGCGGCAGCATCGTTCGGGTCAGCGAGTTTTCCAGCGGGCACCGGATCACCGTGTCTTCGAAGACCCAGAATTGAAGTTCCACGCCGAACGCCGGGCCATAGCGCAGGCCCCCCGGCGCGATCCGCCGCCGATACAGCCGCACGATGCGCGGATCGGCCAGCTCCGACAGTCGTCCCTTGGCGATGAGGACCGGTGAAAGTCCCTTCTCGTCAACCGTTTTGGCGTACATGGGCTCGGTGGTGCAGCCCGCGACGAGTGCGCGCTCAACCGCCGCGCGCAGCTCGATGTCGACCGCGAGAATCGGCCGGCCCTTGTGATTGCGAACCAACAGGAACGGAATATCGGCCCGCGTCAACACTTTACGCACGAAGACCAGATCTTCGATCTGGGCCTCGTGTGGGGTCAACCTGGATTCCAGGCGGGCAATCTTTCCCCGCCGGGTGACGATGATCGGCTCGAGGGACCGCCCGGCGGGCCGACCGCCCTCGCGCGACTCGGACTTGGCCATGATCCCATGGTGCCGTCGAAACGACACCGGCTGCAAGGCAGTCGATTTAGCGAGGCTCACGACACCCGACGGCAACGTTGATGTCACATGCCGTTCAGACGCGGCCCAGGGTCAGGGGTTGATGGTGTGGTCACCCAATTGCCGGCCCCACACGTACTCGACTACCAGCGGCGAACCGAGGTCGAAGTGGTTGTAGGGAGCCATGCTCGCGCCGGTATCCATCACCAGGAACGGTGCGGGCCACAAGTTCCGGGTGATCGTCTGCCAGCAACCCGGTGCTCCGCCCGGCCCACCCCTGGCGTTGGTACGCGGCAGGTTCTCCGGCCAGATATACGGGAAGGTCGCGCCGGCCACCGCGCCCGAGGCGTGGGCCCCCAACGCGTAGCCGTTGTCGCCGAGTGCGTTGTGAATCTTGGGCCCGACCTCGTTGAAGTTGCGGATGGTGCAGAAGATTTCGGGGCTGTAGGTGTCGAGCAGCTGACCGGAAGGGACCAGGTCCGTTGCTCCCCGCGACAGAAACGGGCCGGCGCGTTCGAAGACATCCGCGCCACTGTTGCCCTGCCCGGCCGCCGCCAGCAGCGCGGCGTCCAGCTCGCCCTGCTGCCGGTTGAGGGTGCGCGCGGTGGTCACCGCATGGTCAAGCGCGTCCCACAAATCCGGCGAGGCGTCCGCGTAGGTCTCGCCCAGGGCCGCCAACTGCGCAGTGTCGACGCGGAGTTTCGGCAGCTGCGGGTTGAGATCATCGAGGATCGCGTTGCCATTGCTCAGCGAGGCGCCGAACTTTTCGCCCAACCCGGTCAGCGCCTGTGCGGCCGCGCTGAGCGTCAGATTCACTTTGACCGGATCGATCTTCTCCGCGATCAAGGTGAGCGTCTCGAACAAGGAGTTGAACTCGGTGGTCACCGAGGTCGCATCGATGACGGTCGACGGCGTGATCGATTGCGGCGAGGGGTTCGTCGGCGAACTCAGTGCGACGTACTTATTGCCGAACACGGTCGTCGCCTTCACCGCGGCCGCCACGTTGGCCGGAATCTGCCTGACGTACTTCGGGGTGACGTTGAGGACCACCCTGGCGGCGGGCTTGCCGTCGCGGGTGATCTCTGAAATGGATGACACCCTGCCGATCTGGACTCCGTTGAAGGTGACCTTGGAACCCGGGTCCATCACCAATCCCGCCCGGGAGACCACCATCGTCAACTTCGTGGACGGCGTGAGATCACCCCGAAATTGCAGGTACAGGACCGACCCGAGCAGCCCCATGACCACGAGCGTCACCAGGCCGACGGTCTTGTACGGTGGCCGGCGCCCCAAGAGACGGCGATCCATGATTTTGAGACCCTAGGGTATGGCCGCCCGCGAAAAAGCCGATCCGGCAAAGACCCGGCAGGCCGTGTTGGCTGTCGCGGACTGGTTGCGCGACGAAACCCGTCCGGCGCCCGACCGCACGGAGCTGGCGACCGCGGTCCGGCTCACGGCCCGCACCCTGGCCGCCCAGGCGCCGGGACGGAGCGTTGAAGTGCGGGTGCCGCCGTTTGTCGCCGTGCAGTGCATCGCCGGGCCCACCCACACCCGCGGGACGCCGCCGAATGTGGTGGAAACCGATCCGCGGACATGGCTGCTGCTGGTCACCGGGATGTCGTCGTTTCCAGAGGCGAAGGCCGCGGGCGCACTGCGTCTTTCCGGCTCCCGGGCGGGTGAAATTGAACACTTTCTGCCCCTGTTCGGTGTCAGCTGAATATAACTCTGAACTGCAGCTTTAGGGTGTGGCGAGGGTGATTCGTCGCTCAACACGCCCGGCGGATTCGGCGGCGTGGCCCTGGTGGCCGTAGACTCCGTTACGTCACCATCCGTTCCCCGGGGAGCCGCCGAATCGTGACCGTCCATGAACCCGAGCAGGACTTCAGCGCACCCCGTGAAGAATGCGGTGTATTCGGGGTCTGGGCCCCGGGCGAGGAAGTCGCCAAACTCACTTACTACGGCTTGTACGCGCTGCAGCACCGCGGGCAGGAAGCGGCGGGAATCGCCGTCGCCGACGGATCCCAGGTGCTGGTCTTCAAAGACCTGGGCCTTGTCAGCCAGGTCTTCGACGAGCAGACGCTGGCAGCCATGCACGGCCACGTCGCCATCGGGCACTGTCGATACTCGACCACGGGCGATACGACGTGGGAGAACGCCCAGCCGGTTTTCCGCAACACCGCGGCAGGCACCGGAGTTGCGTTGGGACACAACGGGAACTTGGTCAATGCCGCCGAGCTCGCTGCGCGCGCCCGCGACGAGGGGCTGATCGGGCGACGTTGCCCGGCGCCGGCGACGACGGATTCGGACATCCTGGGCGCCCTGCTGGCCCACGGCGCGGCGGATTCCAGCTTGGAGCAGGCGGCGCTGGATCTGCTTCCGACCGTGCGCGGTGCCTTCTGCCTGACGTTCATGGACGAGAACACGCTGTACGCCGCACGCGACCCGTGGGGTGTGCGCCCGTTGTCACTGGGACGGCTGGACCGCGGCTGGGTGGTCGCCTCGGAAACCGCCGCACTGGACATTGTCGGGGCCTCGTTCGTGCGCGACATCGAACCCGGCGAACTGCTGGCCATCGACGCCGACGGCGTCCGGTCGACGCGCTTCGCCAACCCCGAACCCAAGGGCTGCATTTTCGAGTACGTCTACCTGGCGCGGCCGGACAGCACGATCTCGGGCCGCTCGGTGCACGGCGCCCGGCTGGAGATCGGCAGACGACTGGCCCGCGAATGCCCCATCGACGCCGACCTGGTGATCGGTGTCCCGGAATCCGGAACCCCGGCCGCTGTCGGCTATGCGCAGGAATCCGGCATCCCGTACGGGCAGGGGCTGATGAAGAACGCGTACGTCGGGCGCACGTTCATCCAGCCGTCGCAGACCATCCGCCAGCTCGGTATCCGGCTGAAGCTCAACCCGCTCAAGGAAGTCATCCGCGGCAAGAGGCTGATCGTCGTCGACGACTCGATCGTGCGAGGCAACACCCAACGTGCTCTGGTCAGGATGCTGCGGGAGGCCGGCGCCGTCGAAGTCCATGTGCGGATCGCGTCGCCACCG
>DASYBR010000054.1:0-16429 GCA_036500645.1 Mycobacterium sp.
GCTTTGATGTCCTCGGCCAGCGTGTCGGCGTAATCGTCCCAGTGCTTGGTGTCCAGTGCGCGCAGATACCGGTATTTGAGCTGCTTGATGGCTTCGATATCCGCCAATTCCTCGAGGGTCATCACGTCATTGCAGCACACGGGTGACCATGTCGATCAAGGCGCGTCGCTCCAGGCCCCAATCGATGGCCGTACCGGTGACCATCTGCGCCAGCACTACCCCTCTCAGCGTTGCCCAAATAACCTCGGCCACACCGGCATTCGCCGGATCCGTGGTGATCAGACGACCGAGCTGACCGATCGCGGAGTTCATCTCGAGCAGGTGACGCCGCGAGGACTGGCCCAGGCCACCCCGGGTCGCCCGCAAGATCTCGAAGGCGGCCATGGAGGTTGGGCTGCTGTAGCAGCTCCAGGCGGTGTCGATGACGACCTCGATGCGCTCTCGCAACGCCAGATCGCTGACCTCGGCCGCCGACAGGCTCTCTATCAATCTGTCCACGCCGTCGTCGACGACGGCCATCAGCAGGCCGTTGCGATCGCCGAAGTGGTACTGGATGACTCCCCAGGTAACACCCGCGCGTTCGGCCACGTGCTTGGCGGTCGCGGCAGAGAACCCTTCCTCGATAATGCAGCGGACCGTCTCCTCGATGATCTTCACCCGGGTGTCGTCGCCCCGCTTGCGCGGCGCGCTGGTGCGCCTGGTGGGGCCGACCGGCCGCCCAGGCGTTTGGCCTGCAACAATGGACATTGTTGACTTTATAACATAGTCGAGTCTATTTTTGTGCCGTGAGCAGCACCTCTCGATTCGCGCAACTGTCCCGTGACCAACTGGTCGTTCTGGTTCCCGAGCTGCTTTTGATCGGGCACATGATCGACCGTTCCGGAATGGCTTGGTGCATCAGCTCGTTCGGCCGCGAGGAGATGGTGCAGATCGCCATCGAGGAGTGGGCCGGCGCCAGCCCGATCTACACCAAGCGCATGCAGCAGGCGCTGAACTACGTGGGCGACGACGTGCCCACCATCTTCAAGGGCCTGCAGCTGGACATCGGCGCTCCGCCGCAATTCATGGATTTCCGCTACACCATCCACGACCGGTGGCACGGCGAATTCCAGCTCGACCACTGCGGCGCCCTGCTGGACGTGGAGCCGATGGGCGAGCAGTACGTGTTCGGCATGTGCCACACCATCGAGGACCCGACGTTCGACGCGACCGCGGTGGCGACCAACCCGCGCGCCCAGATGCGTCCGCTGCACCGGCCGCCGCGGGTGCCCGCGGATCGGCATCCGCACTGCGCGTGGACCGTCATCATCGACGAGTCCCACCCCGAGGCCCAGAGCATTCCGGCGCTGGACGTCGTCCGCCAAAAGTGCGCTGCGACATGGGAGCTCGACGCCATCGACCGGTCCGAGGAGGGGCAGGCGGACTACTCAGGCCCGTTGCTGTCCGATTTCGACTTCGGCGCCTTCTCGCATTCGGCGCTGGTCCGGATGGCCGACGAGGTCTGTCTGCAAATGCACCTGCTGTACCTGTCGTTCGCGGTCGCGGTGGCCGCACGCGCCGCCGACGACGCGGAAGCCGCGGCGGTGGGCACCCGGGGCTTGATCGGCCTGGCCGGGCTCGGCGCCGAACGCATTCACCGCGCGCTGGAATTGCCCGGTGGGGTAGCGGGAGTGCTGCGGGTACTCGAATTGCACCCGCTGCTGAACCCCGCGGGCTATGTCGTGGCGGAGACGGAATCCAGTCGGTTGATCGTGCATCTGTCACCGGCCCACGACGACGGTTCCTGGATATCGCTGTGCTCACCGGAATCGGTGCAACCGCTTCAAGCGATCGCAACTGCGGTGGATCCGCACATCGAGGTCCGGGTTAGCGGCACGGGTACCGACTGGACCGCCGAATTCACCGAAACCGACACCGTCGCGGACGAACTGCCAGAGGTTTCGGTCGCGAAAGTCAGTGGCGGATCGACTTTCCAGTTCGAGCCGAGACGTTCGCTGCCGCTCACCGTGGTGTGACGGAACGCGGTTTGTCAAGGGGTCTGCGGTACCGCTTCGGTGAAGCAACCGCATCGACCAGATACCGATGATGTTGCAACCCATCGGCTTTGGGCGTGTCCACGGCTATCGTTAACCCTGGCCACCGACCCCTATAGACGAAAGTATTCGCTCTATGTACGACCCCCTTGGGTTGTCGATCGGGACCACCAACCTGGTCGCTGCGCGTAACGAAAGCCCACCGGTAATCCGGCGCTCCGTGCTGACTCTTTATCCGCACTGTGCGCCGAAAATCGGCCTGCCCGAAGACGATCCGTCCCCAGCCGAGCCCGGCGTGCTGATGAAGGGCTTTGTGGAGCGCATCGGCGACTCCGTAGCGCTGGTGTCCTCCGATGGGTCAGCGCATGACCCGGAACTTCTCACGGTGGAAGCCCTGGACGCCATGGTGCTCGCCGCCGGCGCGGATGCCGCTTCGGCCGAGATCTCCATTGCCGTTCCCGCGTATTGGAAACCGAGTACGGTGCAGGCGCTGCGCGACGGGCTACGGACGCATCTGGGCTTCGTCCGAAGCGGCATGGCACCCCGCCTGGTGTCGGACGCGATCGCGTCGCTGACCGCGGTGAAGTCCGAACTCGGCCTGCCCGACGAGGGTGTGGTGGGGCTGCTCGATTTCGGCGGTGGCGGCACGTCGGCCACCCTGGTGAACATCGAGGGGGACTTCGAACTCATCAGCGCCACAATGCGTTATCCGGCCTTGTCCGGCGACGAGATCGACCAGGAGTTGATGTTCCGCGTCTTCGAGGGGCTAGGTCGCGGCAGCGGTATCGACCCGGGCAGCACCGCGGGTGTCGGACAGCTCAGCGAACTGAAGGAACACTGCCGGGCGGCCAAGGAGCGCCTCTCGGCCGACGTGGTCACCGAGCTCGCCGCCGAGCTCGGCGAGCGCAGCTGCGCCCTCACGGTCACGCGAGACGAACTCGAAGAGCTGATCCAGGATCGGCTGACCGGCTTCATCTATGCCTTCGACGACATGCTGGTCCGCCATCGCAGAGGCTGGAATGACCTCGCGGCAGTGGTAACGGTTGGCGGTGGGGCGCACATTCCGCTTGTCGCCGAACGACTTACGATGCACGGCCGCACGCCCGTCCTGACGCCTTCGCAACCCGCCGTCGCGGCGGCGTGCGGATCGTTGACGCTGGCCTCGCGCGGAGAGCAGCTGGATCTGCGGACGCGGACGTCCATCGGCCTGCTGGCCGCCTCGAATGCTACCGGCGAGGTCGTCGACCTGGGCGCCGGCGACGTGCTGGTGATCGACGACCAGGCGCTGACGGATCGCGAATTGGCTTGGTCGCAAACCGAATACCCCGGCGATCTGCGGATGCGGTTCGGCGGCGAGACCTACGACGAGGACGGTCCGTCCGGCTGGTCGATGCGGCTCAACGTGATCGACCCGCCCAGGGAGCGACGGCCGTGGCGACGTCTTCGGCTGTCCCAGTTGATCATCGGGATGTCCGCCGTGGTCGCCATGACGGCGATCGGCGGCGTGGCCTACACGCTGACCGGCATAGAAAACCGCCAGGCCCCGCCGGCGCCGTCCGTCGCGCCGTTGCCGGCGCCACCGGCCAGCCCCGTCGCACCGCGCCCGGTCGCGCCGCCGCCTCCCACGGCGGTGCCGCCACCCCCCAGCGCCGCGCCGGTACCGAGCCCCGAACCACCGCCTCCTCCACCACCACCCCCGCCACCGCCACCACCGCCGGCGCCGCCACCGCCGGTGGTTGTGACCACGCAGCCGGCGCCGGTCTACACGCCGCGGCATACCGCGCCGCCGACGACGCACGAGCCACCACCGGTCACGACGACCACTGCAACGCCGACGATGACGACCACACCGCCACCGCCGCCGCCCACGACGACGACACCGCCGCCCCTGGCGACGGAGGCGACGCCGACGACCACACAGCCGCCGATGACGACGGAGTGGATACGCGTTCCGCTGCTGCCCGTGCCGATACCGATCCCGGTGCCGGCGAAGCAGACCCCGCAGTACCAGGGCCCCCAATACGAGCCACCCCAATATCAGCCCGACTATCCGGGGAACTCGTATCCGGGGAATCCGTATCCGGGCAACGCCCAGAATCCATTCCTGAGTCCGGGGTACTGATGCATCCGTCGTGATGCACCCCACAAGCGCGTCCGGCCACACGCGGGTAGCGTGGTGGCACCCAGTTCGGGCGGGGTCTCTCTTTGGATGCCCTCATTGAGGGGCCGCGAAGGACCTTGGAGGCGCAAGTGGAATTCGTGCTTGGGGTGTCGATGGCCCCCGAGTCGGTCCGCCTAGTAGTCATCGAGGGCCAGGATGCTGACGGTGTCACCGTCGAACAGGACGAGTTCGAGGTGGCCCGCGGCAGTGCCTCGGCCACTACAGGCGCGATCGATCAAGTCATGGCCGCTGTCGGCGGCACCCGTGAAGGGGCACTAGAAGGCGGCCACCGGCTGGCATCGACAGGGGTGACCTGCACCGACCCCGTCTTGGCCGGCGCGCTGCGCGATGCGATGACCGACCGCGACGTCGAGGGCGTGATGCTGGTCGCGCCCCTGCTCGCCGCCGCCGCACTGGCGCAGACGGTGGGTAGTGCGCTCGACTACGAGCACATCGCGATGTTGTTCGTGGAGCCCGAGAGCGCGACGTTGGCCGTCGTCGACGTCGGCGACGGTTCGATCGTGGACCTGCACCGACACCGGGTCGCCGCCCCGGGCGCCCCGCAGGAGGTTCGGGCGGCCGAGCTGGCGACGATGGTCGCGGGTCTGGATGCCCGGGGGTCCTGGGCGGACGGTGTGTTCCTGGTCGGCTGCGGGACGGACATTGTTGGTCTCAAGCCCGCGCTCGAGGCGGCGACCCCGCTTCAGGTGACCGCGCCCGAGGAGCCGGACATGGCGCTGGCCCGCGGGGCGGCGCTGGCGTCGGCGAATGCGCCGTTGTTCTCCTCGTCGACGGTGGCTCTGGCCTACGCGCTGGACCCGGGCACCGGGGAGATGAGTCCCCGAGCATTCAGCCTGGCTTCAAACGATGTGTGGGACGACGCCGAGGCGCGCACCGGTGCCCTGGCCTACAGCGCCGTCGAGGACCATCGCGGGTACATCCGCGTCAAACATCCGCGCAAACGCTGGCCCATGGTGCTGGCAGGCAGCGCGCTGGCGGCCATCGCGGTCGTCGTGGCAGGGGTGGTGCTGGTTTCGGTGACGTCTGACCACCGGCTGTCCGCCGTGCAGAGCAACCCACGCGTCGCCGCACCGGTGAATCCGCAACCGGCTAACCCGCCGAGCGCGCCGCCGCAAGCGCAGGTGCCGGCTCCGAGCCCGCCGCCTGCACCGGCTCCCGCGCCCCCGACCCAGACCGAGGCGGCCGCTCCCGCGCCTGCACCGGCTCCCGCACCCACACCGACGCAACGGCCGACACCGCATACCCAGGTGATTCCGGCGCCGGCTGCGCCGGTCTATCGCGCCCCGGCGCAGCCGGCACCGCAGTACGTACCACCCACCCAGCCGCAGGCGCCTGCGCCTTATTCGCCGCCGCAGTATTCGCCGCCGCAGTACGTGCCGCCCCCGCAGGCGCCCGCGCCTGCGCCGGTCCAGCAGCCCAGCCAGCCACCGGTAACGATGTACCTGCACCTTCCGTTTGTGACCGTGCCGATTCCGATCAACCCGCCGCACCCGCCCCCGGCGCAGTAACACGTGGCGAACGGTGTCGCGTGAGCGCACACTGGCAATAACGGCATGAGGTGCAAGGAGGTCGCGTGGGCGAGTATGGAGGCTTCGGCTTCGATCCCGAAGAGTTCGATCGGATGATCAGGGAAGGCAGCGAGGGGCTGCGCGAGGTGTTGGAGCGGGTCGGCAGGTTTGTCGGTGCTCCGGGTGGCCGGACGGCCTGGTCGTCCATTTTCGAAGACCTGTCGCGGCGTCCGCGGCCCAGACCCGAGACGGCCGGCGAGGCCGGCGACGGCGTGTGGGCCATTTACGCGGTCGACGCAGACGGCGGCGCGCGCGTCGAGCAGGTGTATGCGACCGAACTCGACGCGCTTCGCGCGAATCAGGGCAACCTCGACCCGAAGCGCAAAGTGCGCTTCCTGCCGTACGGCATCGCGGTCAGCGTCCTCGACGACGACTCCGAAGAGCCTTCCGAAGAGCAGTCGTAACGGTCGTTCTCGTCTCAGCCCTGCTGGACGACGTTCGAGTCCCCGGAGTTGTCGATCTTCGGCGTGCCCGAGTGGTAGGTCACCTTGTTGTCGAAGCCGGATGCCTCGATGCTGTCGACGGCCTCGACGGTGATCGCGTTCTTGACACCGGACACCGACAGGCTGGTGCAGTGCCCGCTGATCACTACCGTGTTGGACACCCCGCTGACGCTGACGATGTTGTCGTTGCAGGCGATCGTCCGATTCTCATTGATGCCGGCGACACTCAGCGGCGTACCCGGCGGTGAAACCGGAGAGGTCGACGGCGAGGGTGGGTTGGCCTGGGCCGCCGACGGGCCGGGGGCAAACGGGATGCTCGGCGGCGGCCCGACCGAACGGGAGACGGTCGGTGGCGACGCGATGATCGATTTCACGCCGGAAATCTGGTGTGCGGCAAAGGCTGCGATGCCTGCCGCGAGAGCCACGACGCCGATGACGATGACCGAGCCCAGGATCCACCACATGCGGTTGCCCGAGGGGCGTTGCGGCGGCCCGGAATAGGGGACGCCGCCGTAGGTCCACGGGGGCGGCGGCGGCCCCGCGGGGGCGGCTGGATAGGGCGGATAACCTTGGCCAGCGGGCCGTGCATTGCCCATCTCGGAGGCCCGTGCCTCGTCGGCCAGCGGGCGCTCGAGTTCCCGGATCCGGTCTTCCGGGTCTTCGTTTGCTGCCATGGAATGAATATGCCATTCGCTTCGGTGCTTTCGGCCCGTTCGGTAGTTTCTGGTGCGTGGCCGACTTGCCGAACCGTCAGATCCTGTTGCGTCGCCGTCCCACCGGGCTTGTCCGGCCGGATGACACCGAAATGGTCACCACGCCGGCGCCCGAGCCCGCCGAGGGTGAGGCCCTGCTGCGGACCACCTTTGTCGGGATCGACGCCGCCGCCCGTACCTGGCTCGACGACCAGCCCGGCTACCTTCCGCCGGTGCGGCTGGGTGAGGTCATCCGCGCGGCCGGGATCGGTGAGGTCGTCAAGTCTCGCTGCAATGCCTACGCCGTCGGCGACGTCGTGACCACGTTGACCGGCTTTCAGGAGTACGCGATCATCCGCGACGACCTGTTCAGCACGCCGATCCCGGGCGAGGACGACCAGCTCGCGATCATGTCGGTGTACGGGCCGACGGGCGCCACCGCCTACTTCGGCATGACCGACATCGGCCGGCCGCAGCCGGGGGAGACGGTCGTGGTGTCGGCCGCCGGGGGAGCCACCGGATCGGTCGCCGGGCAAATCGCCAAGATCGCCGGCGCCCGGGTGGTGGGCATCGCGGGCGGCCCCGAGAAGTGCCGCTCGGTGGTCGAGGATTTCGGCTTCGATGCCTGCATCGATTACAAGAACGACGACCTGGTGGCGGCGCTCAAACAGCACTGCCCGAAGCGCATCGACGTCTACTTCGACAACGTGGGCGGACCCATCCTCGATGCGGTGCTGGGTCGCCTGGCCTCACACGCCCGGGTCGTACTGTGCGGCGTCATCTCCAGCTACCTGACCGGCGAACACCCGGGACCGGCTAACTACGTGAATCTGTTGTCCAAGACCGCGCTCATGCAGGGCTTCAACGCACTCGAACAGTGGGGCCGCTTCGACGAGGCGTTCGCCTCGCTGCGGAAGTGGGAGGCCGAGGGCCGGCTCAGGCCGCGGCAAACCGTCTTTGAGGGCATCGGGTCGTGCGTCGACGCCCTCAACGGGTTGTTCACCGGCGCCAACATCGGAAAGACGCTGGTCAAGCTGAGCGAGCCCTCGGCCCCCTGACGCCCTAGTCCTCGCCGAGGACGCGATGCAGTGTCTTCTTGGCCTCGCGCAGGGCTTCCAGAACCTTTGTCCGCGCCTCAGCGAGCTGTTGCTTCTGCTCGTCGGTGCCCGTCCACGTGATCGTCCGCGCCAGGCCGGCGATCTCGAACAGCTCCCTGCGGATCTTGAAGACGTCGCCGAACTTCGCCGCCCGCCCCAAGAAGGCGTGTGCGGTCTCGCTGCTCACGCCCCGCCAGGCCAGCAGATTTCGGCCAAGCTCGGTCAGCGTCGCCACGCCGTTGTCGACGGTGACAACGCCGCGTCCCGCGAGCACTCCGATGGCGAGCTCCGCCACGTCCTGCGGAGGGGTGAAAGCGCCGTCGGTCGCGTCGGTCACCCGTTGCACCACCTGCGCGGCGTCGGCCGGGCCGTCCAGCAACAGCGCGGCCGTGACGAAGGCCGCGCGCTTGAGATGGTGCCGGCCGTGTTTGCCACCGGGGCCGCCAAAACCGGGGCCGCCAAATCCTTGGCCCCCGAAACCTGGGCCACCAAAGCCTTGGCCTCCGAAACCTGGGCCACCGGAGCCGGGCCCACCGAAACCTGGGCCACCGAAACCGGGCCCACCAAAACCACCGAACATCGTTGTCGTTCCTTTCTCAAACCCTTTTTGGGACTATCAACTTCCTTGATACCACCGGCCGAAGCAATGTCAACCTGCTTGATAATTGCGTTGAAAATCCCTGCTTGAGGACCCAACGACTGCTGAACTCCGTTGCTTGGTTTTTTGCTGAACCGTCGCCGAGGCGCGGCGCGGGCCCGGGTGCCGGATGCGCCCCACCCCGGTGCGTGGTTTCATGACACCGTTTGCGAAAGTTGACTAGGGGCATTGCGCCAGGTCTTTAGACCGCGTTCACGATTGGTGGGATTTGGATGGATCGTCGCAGCATGTTGCTGATGTCGGGGCTCGGCATGCTGGGGGCTGCGATGCGCTTGCCGGAGGCCTGGGCGGCCCCGTCGGCGCCGGCGGCACCGCCCTCGTCCGCGGGCGGGCCCTACGTCTTCCAAGACGAGTTCGACGGGCCCGCGGGCTCGGTTCCCGATCCGGGCAAGTGGACGATCCAGACCTGGCAGGACGACGTGTTCCCACCGGTCGACGGGATCTATCGCAACGACCGCCAAAACGTGTTCATCGACGGGCACTCCAACCTCGTCCTGTGTGCCACCCACGATCTGATGAGCAACACGTACTACACCGGCAAGCTGCGCGGCAACTTCCGCAGCATGATCAACCAGACCTGGGAAGCGAAGATCAAGCTCGATTGCTTGTTCCCCGGCCTGTGGCCGTCGTTCTGGGGCGTCAACGAGGATCCGCTGCCCGATGGCGAGGTCGACATCTTCGAGTGGTACGGCAACGGCCAGTGGGCCCCGGGGACCACGGTCCACGCCGCGTCCAACGGCAAGACCTGGGAAGGCAAGTCGATTCCCGGCATGGTCGACGGCAACTGGCACACCTGGCAAATGCATTGGGGCGAGGACGGATTCCAGTTCTCGAGAGACGGCGCACAGTACTTCAAAGTCCCCAACAAGCCCATCCACGTGCACGGTGGCGCCCCCGACGACTTCCGGTGGCCATTCAACAATCCCGGCTATTGGATGACTCCCATGTTCACCCTCGCCGTCGGCGGGGTGGGCGCCGGCGATCCCGCCGCGGGTACCTTCCCGGCGTCGATGCTCGTCGACTACGTCCGTATCTGGTGAGGAACTACTTCGTCGCTTTGATGACCTGAACCAGGTTGAACTGCCAGCGCTCGACCAGCCGGAATCCCAGGTCGCGCGGCACCGCGAAGGCGGGGGTTGCTCCGTAGCGTGGACCGGGCGGGATTGCCACTCCCTCCTCGTGGGCCGGTTGCGACTCGTCAGCCTGCGTGATGATCCATACGACGCCGCAGTGACTCAACGGCGCGGCGACGACCTCCGGGATGAGGTTGGTGTCGAAGACGTCGTTGAGGTCGGTCGCCCGCTGCCACAGGGTGAGATCGACCAGCTTGCGATATGCGTCGGGCCGCGCCGCCAGCAACGGGCGCATCGGGGCGGGCATGAACGTCACCGTGTCGTTGACCAGCAGGCAATCGCCGGGGGACGCCTTCGCGCTGATCAGATCGGCGACCTGACTGTAGTCCATGCCGTATTTCGCGTACGGATTGCGTTGTGCCCGAATGTAATTCGGCGCTGCAGCGACGGCGAACAAAGTGACAACGGCCGTTGCCACCCAGGGCTTGGCCGCCAGCGCGCCGACGCAGACACCCAGGACCAGTGCCATCGCCGGCGCTGTGAAGGACAGATACCGCGGCGTGTAGACCGGGTGCAGCAACGCCGACAAGCTCACGATGAGCGCGGTCGGTATCGCGATCCATCCGACCGCGAGGACCAGCAGTTGTCGCTCGGCCTGCGCCAGCCGTGCGGATGTGAAGCGCCACAAGACAATAGTCGCCGCCACGAGCAATGCCGACAAAACGGCGAACGGGGGACTTCTTTCGAAGTATTGCTGGACAGTCACATCTTCGATAGTTCGGTGCCCGATCGGTGCGACCCATTTGATCTGGTGAACTTGTCCGATCACCTCAACGACGAACGGCGCCAAGGCGCACGCCGTCAGGACAGAGGTAACCGCGAAGCCTATCAACACCTTTCGCGGGCGGCGAAAGGCGCAGATGAAAACCGCGTGCGCTATCAGCAACAGCACGACATACACGTCGAGCAATATCGACGCCGCCAGGATGATCCCGTAACACAGCCAGCGCCAGGAGCTTTCGCGACGTACGGCGACGACTAACAGCACCGTCAGCCACACCGCGGCCATCATGGAAAGTGCATAAGGCCGAGCCTCGACGCCCGCCCACGTCGTCCGGGGCAAGACCGCGCAGAAAACCCCGGAGGCCACCGCGACGGTGCGCGACGAGAACTGCTTGGCCAACACCACCACTCCGGCCGCGGTGCCGCCGACGGCCAGACCGCTTGGCACCCGGGACCAGAACTCGGTGGGCGGGAACAACTGGAACCAGCCATGCATGAGCAGGTAGTAGAGGCCATGGACGGCGTCCACATTGCCCAGCATGTGCCACAGCTGGCCGAGCGAACGACTGTAGGAGGCTGAGATCGTCGCGGCCTCGTCGTACCAGAAGGACGGGCGAGCGGCTCCGCCGAGACTTATTGCGGCGGCCAACAATCCGATGATGAGCGGGTCGAGTGCACCCGGCAGCACCGGGAGGTCCCCGTGGAGACCAACGCGGTGCCGCCGCAACTCGTGGGTATCGGAGACGCTCACCGAGCCGTCAGGCACGTGGCTATGTTGCCAGAAGCGGACCGGGATCCGGTGGGAGGTCGAGTCTGCGCCCTGTCGGGCGCGTCCTAGCCGTTGTTCAGGTACAGGTAATAGAGCCCATCGGAACCCTCGCGGCACACCCAGTGGGTGTATTTGCCGTCGTCCTAGACGATCTCGACGTGCGGACCGTCCAGAACCGTCCTCATGGGACCCTCCCCCTGGGTATCGGTGAGGCGAATAGAGCCACTTCCCTGGGAGCACGATCGGGAAAACGAGTAACTCGGATCGTCCGGTATTCGTTCGAACGTATGATCGATAAATGGGCGACCTGGCGTCGATCGGATACAACGGCCAACCGGTCCGCAGCCCGTTTCGGGTGGTGCGTCCGCCGGTCGCGGTGCTGGTCGACCTGACCATCCTTTTTCCGCGCCAGCCACACCGCTCGGGTCGCTATCAGCCCAACGGTCTGCAACTGCACAAGGTCGTCGAGGGACGGCTGAGCTGCTGGGGAATCTGCGAGCAGGGCGACTGGTGGGGGCTGGTGACCTACCCGGTCGCATACGGCTCCAAGCGGAGAACGGTGACGCACTGGGTGCCCGCCTGGACACTGCGCCGGAAACGCTAGCGGTTGCTATGCCGGGCGCGGCTAAACCGTGCCTGCGCGTCACGCCAGTGCGATGATGCTGCCGTGGCAGGTAACTGGGTTCCCGTGCTGACCAAGCTCATTCCACTCGGACTTGTCGTCGCGCTCTCACCGATCACGGTCATCCCGGCGGTGCTGGTCCTACACGCACCCCGGCCGCGGCCGGCCGGCCTGGCCTTTCTCGCGGGTTGGGTGCTGGGGCTGGTCGCGCTGACCGCGGCGTTCACCGAGGCCTCCGGCCTACTCGAGGGCTTGCGCCCGCAGACGCCACCGCCCTGGGTGTCCTGGCTGCGTGTGGTCTTCGGATTGGCGCTGATCGGGTACGGCCTGTTCAGTTGGTTCACCCGGAATCGTCATACCAAGACCCCCGGCTGGCTGCGTACGTTCTCCAAGCTGACGCCGCTGCGCGCCGCGCTGACCGGGGCTGCGCTGGCGCCGCTGCGACCCGAAGTACTGATCCTGTCGGCGGCGGCCGGATTGGCCATCGGCACCGAGCGGCTGAGAGTACCGGCCGCGGTGACCGTGGGAGCGATCTTCGTCGTGATCTCCGCGTCAACGGTCGCCATCCCCATCTTGGCTTTCGTCGGTGCCGGCGACCGACTCGACGACGCGCTGGAACGACTCAAAGCGTGGATGGAGAAAAACCACGGCGCCATGATGGCGGTCATCTTGGTCGTGATCGGTTTGATCGTGCTCTACAACGGAATTCACGCGCTGTAGCAATACGGTTTACACACTTTGGCCCCGCGGTCGCGGCCTCGATGGGAAGATTGCTGCCCATGGCAGGAAGCTGGGGCACCGTACTGACCGGGCTCGTTCCGCTTGGATTGGTCATCTCCCTGTCGCCGCTCACGGTCATCCCGGCGGTGCTGGTGCTACAGGCACCGCGGCCACGGCCGACCAGCCTCGCTTTTCTCGGCGGCTGGGTGCTGGGGCTTGCCGCTCTGACCGCGCTGTCCGTCGGGGCGTCCGGCCTGCTGGGCGGCCTGGACAAGTCTCCGCCGAGATGGTCGTCGTGGTTGCGCGTGGTTTTCGGAGTGGCGCTGATCGTGTACGGCATCTACAAGTGGCTGAACCGTAAGGGTCACTCCGAGTCGCCGGCCTGGATGCGTTCGTTCGCAACCATCACGCCGATCCGCTCCGGGCTGATGGGTGCGGTGTTGGCCGTGGTGCGGCCCGACGTGGCACTCATCTGCGTCCCAGCCGGATTGGCCATCGGCACCAGCGGACTCGACCCCGTCGACGACTGGCTGGCCGCCGTGTTCTTCGTTGCGATCGCGGCGTCAAGCGTCGCTATCCCGATCCTGGCTTACGCCGCGGCCGGCAGCCGGCTCGACGACACGCTGGCACGGCTCAAAGACTGGATGGACCGAAACAACGCTGCATTGCTCGCGGTGGTGCTGGTCGTGATCGGTGCGATGGTGCTTTACCACGGGATTCACGCTCTATAGCCCCCGTCTGACAGGCCGGCATCCGCCTCGAGCCTGTTCGTCGCGCCAAATAACAACTCGCGGAACAGTTCCCAGCCGTACGCCCTGAGCATGCCCGCGTGGCCGCGCTCCGCCCATTGCCGACAGTGCCGCTCTTCGTGGTGAAGCAACCGGTCCAGGTCGATGCGCTCGGACCCGATGATGCGGCGTAGCTGCTCGGCGGGGTCTGTGAGTCTGCCCGTGTTGACCATGAAGATGTCGCCCCAGGTGGTGCCGCCCCGCTGGCTGAATTGCCGTTGGATCAGGTTGCCCCCCACGCCTATGAGGATGCCGTTCGGGGTTGTAGCGAGGCGCGCGCCGTTGCGCTGCACGAACGCGACGTCGCGGGTGTAGCTCCAGCCATTAGCCTTCTGCCGGTTCATGATTCGCGCGATTTCGGCGGCATCGTAGGGCGTCGCGGGAAAGTCCGTCGGCCGCTTTCCGGCCTTGCCGTAGTCGGTGCCCGCGTTCAGGACGTAGGTCAGCAGCGCCGCCTCGCGGGCATCGTCACCGTCGGTACCCGGCGGAATGAGGAAGAAGGAGTTGCCCGTCGCATCTTTGATCTCCGCCATTTTCCCGAGCAGCCCGAAGCTTTCGGGAGTGATGTCGTATCGCTGCCCGATGTCGGCCACAACATGGGCGGCCACGCCGCGGCGTTGGGCGTTTTCCCGCCAGCTCGTCCAATGTCCTTGTGCGTCCATGTCTTCGGGCCTACGTCCCCTCGGTCAGGTCACGCACCTGTGCATATCGTCGCAGCACCTCGGGCGCCGGGTCGGCGGCGTATTCGACGGCCGCGGGTGGACTCCACTCGGGTGGCCGCGACGATCCGCTCAACGCCCACGCCGCTTGCCGTGCCGCGCCCAATGCGACGTACTCAGCGGGTGCGGGCGCCCGCACGGGGATGCCGAACACGGTGGGCGCTATCTGTAGCAGCGCCCTCGACCGGGCGCCGCCCCCGACCAGCAGTATGCGGCGCGCTGCAACTCCGTGTGCCCTCAGGTGCGCGACGCCGTCGGCCAGCGAGCACAACAGTCCCTCCACCGCGGCCCTGGCGAGGTTGGCCGGTGTCGCATTCGAAACCCGCAGGCCGTGTAGTGCGCCAGAAGCGTTGGGGCGATTGGGAGTTCGCTCGCCTTCCAGGTACGGCACCAGGACCAGACCTGAGCTACCCGGCGTCGCCGCCAGCGCGAGCCGGGACAGCTCATGATGGTCGACCCGCAGCATCGCGGCCGCCGCGTCGAGCACCCGCGCGCCGTTGAGGGTGCACACCAGGGGAAGGTAGCGGCCTGTGCCGTCGGCGAATCCCGCGACAGCGCCCGAGTCGTCGTGCACCGGAACGGCGCTGACCGCGGCCACGACCCCGGACGTACCGATCGAGACGATCACATCGCCGTCCTCGGCACAGAGCCCGAGCGCCGCGGCGGCGTTGTCCCCGAGCCCCGCGCCGAACGTGAATCCGTCTCCGGCGAGCGGTTGCGAAGGTCCCAGCACCGCCGGCACTTCGGGTCGGCGGCCGCGCAGGGCCAGCTCTACAAGGTCGAACCGGTATTCGCCAGTCGCGGCATCGTAGTAACCGGTGCCGCTGGCGTCGCTGCGGTCGGTGGTCAGCGACGCGATGTCGGTCTCCTCCCGGAGTCGCCAGGTCAGCCAGTCGTGCGGCAGGCAGACCGCCGCCGTGCGGTCGGCGTACCGCGGCTCGTTGTCGGCCAGCCACCGCAGCTTGGCCACCGTGATCGCGGCCAGCGGCACGACACCGACGGCCTGGGCCCACGCCCGCGCTCCGCCCAGCTCGTCGACGAGTGCAAGCGCGGCGTCGGCCGACCGCACGTCGTTCCACAGCAGCGCGGGCCGCACCGTCCGGCCCGTCTCGTCAAGGCACACCATGCCGTGTTGCTGC
Source organism: Mycobacterium sp. (assembly GCA_036500645.1). GTDB lineage: Bacteria > Actinomycetota > Actinomycetes > Mycobacteriales > Mycobacteriaceae > Mycobacterium. Next base: position 15,287 of record DASYBR010000054.1, read on the forward strand.
GCACCGACCGCGACCGCGGCGACGCCGTCCAGCCCGCCCGCGGTCGCGATCGCCTCCCGTGCGGCGGCTTCCCACGCCGCCGGGGCGATTTCGGTTCCTTGCGGATGGCCGGCACGCCCCTCGCGGACCACCTCGCCGGTGCCGGCGTCACAGATGAGCACCTTGCAGGACTGCGTCGACGAGTCGATGCCGGCGACCAGGCTCATGATTCGCCGGTCCCCGTTGCGGGCCGGACAGCGTCCCGGATTACGCCACCGCTATGCGCTCGGGCACAGATCGCGCAGGGTGTAGATCACCACGTCCGCGGCCTGCCGACCGTTGATCCCACCGGTGCCCTGATCGGCGTCGGACTCTTGCACCGCCAGGCCCTCAAGCTGCTGGGGCGAAGCACCCCAGGAAAGCTGTTGGCACAGTCGCTGGCCCATCGACAACAACGCTTCGTCGCCACCGTTGACGGGGTGGATGCCGGCGTTGTGCAGGTCATTGAGATAGGAATTCTGGTCGGCCCGCGCCGGGCTGGCCCAGACAGCCCCGGCGAGCAGAAGTGGGCCAACTGCGAGTGCTGTCCCCATGAACCGGCCATAGGTCCGCTTTGCTGCCATGCAACCTTCTCCTTCGTCCGTGCCCGATTCGGATGCTGCACTTTTACTTACACGAAAGTTGCGAGAAATACGCGGCAGAACGTAATTCCTGAGGATGAATAGTCGCCAAAGACCGGCTAGCTAACGCCGACATCGCGTGCCAGCGCACTCCGAGTTCAGGTCACTACGCGCCTGGGCACAAATCGCCGAGGGCGTAGTTGACGACGGCCACGGCTTGTTGGGGATCGAGCCCACCGGCGCCCTGGTTGGCGTCCGAACGTTGCAGCGCCAGGCCCTCCAGTTGGGAGGGAGGAGCACCCCATGACAGCTGCTGGCATACGGCCGCACCCATTCGCAACAGCGCCGGGTCGCCGCCGCTCATGGCGTGGATCCCGTCCCTGTGCAGGTCGTTGACGAAGGAATTCGCGTCGGCCTGGGCCGGACTGGCCCACACGAGCCCCGCGAGCAGAAGTGGGCCGCCTACCAGCGCTGTGCCCTTGATCCGGCCGTAGAGACTTTGTGCTGCCATGACCCCTTCTCCTGTGTCTGTTCACCACCCAGT
>DASYBR010000055.1:0-6118 GCA_036500645.1 Mycobacterium sp.
TGATCTCGGTTGTCACTCGTTCGGTGAGTTCGGTGTCGATGTCGGCGATAACCACCTGCGCGCCGTGCTGGGCGAACAACCGCGCGGTTGCCGCGCCGATGCCGCCACCGCCGCCCGTGACGACCGCCACCCGGCCGGTCAGCAGCAGATCGGGATGCGTTGCCTCGTTCATCGCTCATATCTTGGGCCACCAGGCGCCGCGGGAAATCGCCGGTACCGCCGAAAATCGGCCCGAATTGCGATGACACCGTTTGACGCGCCTTTGGTGATACCCGTCTCTCAGCGCCGGAAACAGTGAGGGAACCGACATTTGCTGCGCACTAACTCGCCGTTTTTTGTCCGGTAGGACGGGGTATTAAAGAGCGACCTAGGAGTTGATATGTCGATGGCGAGCACTACCGATCCGCATCGCGTATTGCCAAGCGCGGCGATGACGCGGCGAATTCACCATCGCCATAGTCCGCAGTCGATCGCGGTCTCGCTGGCCAGCCGGCTGATAGTGAAAAACGCGGTGCGTGCGTGGGCCATGACATCGAATTTGCACTGGCCATTTGAATACGTCGATAGTTTTGCGGGTTTGATGCCGCGATTCCGCTCGACGGCAGAGACCGAGTCGGTACAGCTCGAGAACTGCGCTGCCGAATGGGTCCGCGCTCCCGGCGTATCGACACAGCGCGCAATCCTGTTTCTCCATGGCGGTGCTTTCCTCACCTGCGGTCTCAACACCCACCGCTCGCTGGTGACCCGCTTGTCGGAGGCGGCCGATGCCGCCGTGCTCGCCGTCGGGTACCGCAAGCTTCCATCGCACCAGATAACCGATGCGATCGACGACGGAATCAGCGGGTTGCGCTGGCTGCAGGACCGCGGCTTCGAGGGCGACCAAGTGGTCGTGGCCGGCGACTCGGCCGGGGGGTACCTGGCCTTCATGACCACCCTGCTGGCCATTCGCAGCCACATCATGACGCCGGCCGGGGTCGCGGCGATCTCGCCTTTCACCGACACGGACCCGTCGCGAAAGATCGGCCACCGCAACGCGCGCAAGTGCTCCATGTTCACGCGCCGGGCGTTCTCGATGTTCGCTCGGTATCTGAGCGAGGCGCAGGTTTTGGAAGGCCAGGACGATGACGTCGTCGCCTCGCCGGTGGACGCCGATCTGTCCCTAATGCCACCGGTCACGATCCACGCGAGCTCCGATGAGTTGTTGCTGGCGGACGCCGAACTCATGGCCGAGCGTCTCGAAGGCAGCGGAATCCGCTGCGATCTGCATCTTTGGGAAGGGCAGATTCACGACTTTCCGTTGGCCGCCGACATCTTGCCCGAGGGCAGGCGGGCCATCAAATACGTCGGGGATTTCGTCAAAGACGTCACCACCGTGCGTAACCGATTTCCCAGCGCACGTGGCCTGCGCCGCGCAGCCGCGGCCGGCTGGTAATCACCGACAATGCCTGTGCCGCTGGGTTATTCGATAACGACGTGCTGTCATCCCTCCTGCTCGGGTTTTCCGAGTTCGGGGTCGGCGAGCGCCGTTTGCCACTGCTCCTGCCGGTCGATAAGCCTCGTCTTTGGCGGCATGCCACCGGACTTCGTCGGGAAATTCGGCGTCGCTTGCGTGCATCTGATGGCGTTACCCGACGCTTTGCGGTGAATAACGCACCAAGACAACTCCACCGCGCAACCTGATCACGTCGCGGCCGATACAGTTGGATTCGATGAGCCGACCAGTCCCACCCGCGTTGACCGTGCGGTACGAGGGATCCGAGCGCACCTTCGCCGCGGGCAACGATGTAGTGATCGGACGCGATCTTCGCGCTGATGTCCGCGTCGCTCACCCGCTGATCTCCCGCACGCACCTGATAGTGCGATATGACCAGGGCCGATGGCTGGCCATCGACAATGGCAGCCTCAACGGGCTGTACGTCAACAACCGGCGCGTCTCGATGGTCGACATCCAAGACGGTCTGCGCGTCAACATCGGTAACCCGGATGGTCCGGTGCTGACCTTCGAGGTGGGCCGTCACCAAGGCTCTGCCGGGATGCCCCCGCCGACTACGTCGATACCGATCGTCAACACGCCCAATGGACCGGTCGCGCGGGTGCCGCAGGGCCAGCCGTCCGGCCCGCAGTGGCCCGCTCCGCCTCAGCAGCCGCCCTCGGCTGAGCAGGCGCCGTCGGTCTCGTTTCGCCACCCGGTCCATCCCCCCACCGCACAGCAGCCGGGTGGTCCGCCCAGCGGGTCGCACTCGGCGCCGCAGATCTATCGGGCACCTCCCGTGACCGCGCCGCCGGGCACCGCGGCGGAGCCGGCCGCGCTCGAGACGGGCCGTGTCGGGGGTGATTCGTCGATCATCGCGACGTCGATGATGAAGATCCTGCGGCCGGGCAAGGCGGCCTCGGAGTCGACACCCGGCGCGGTCAGGATCGGGCGGGCGAACGACAACGACATCGTCATTCCGGAGGTTTTGGCGTCACGCCACCACGCCACCGTGATCCCGTCGCCCGCGGGCACCGAGATCCACGACAACCGCAGCATCAACGGCACCTTCGTCAATGGCGTCCGGGTGGATTCCGCGCTGCTCAACGACGGTGACGTAGTCACGATCGGCAACATCGACCTGGTCTTCCACGGCGGCACACTGGCCCGCCGCGACCAGGCCGCGACCGCGACGCGCACCGGTGGACTCGATGTGCGCGGGGTGACCTGGACGATCGAGAACAACAAGACGTTGCTGGACAACATCTCGCTGGCCGCGGTTCCGGGGACGCTGACGGCGGTGATCGGTCCGTCGGGTGCCGGCAAATCGACATTCGCCCGGTTGGTGGCCGGCTACACGCATCCCACCACCGGCACGGTGTCGTTCGAGGGCCACAACATTCACGCCGAATACGCCTCGCTGCGCAGCAGGATCGGCATGGTGCCGCAGGACGACGTGGTGCACGGCCAGCTGACCGTTCAACAGGCACTGATGTATGCGGCCGAACTGCGGCTGCCGCCGGACACCACCAAGGACGACCGAGCCCAGGTGGTGGCGCGGGTGCTCGAGGAACTCGAGATGACTCAGCATCTGCACACTCGGGTCGACAAGCTCTCCGGTGGCCAGCGCAAGCGTGCTTCGGTGGCCCTGGAGCTGCTCACCGGGCCGTCGCTGCTGATCCTCGATGAGCCGACTTCCGGCCTGGACCCGGCGCTGGACCGCCAGGTGATGACCATGCTGCGGCAATTGGCCGACGCCGGTCGCGTGGTGCTGGTGGTCACCCACTCGCTGACGTATCTGGACGTCTGCGATCAGGTGCTGTTGCTGGCGCCCGGCGGCAAGACGGCGTTCTGCGGCCCGCCCAGCCAAATCGGCCCGACCATGGGCACCACCAACTGGGCCGACATCTTCAGCACGGTCGCCAACGACCCGGACGGGTCCAAGGCGCGCTACCTGGCGCGCACGGGCCCGCCTCCGGCGCCGCCGCCGGCGCAGAAACCCGCTGAGCTCGGCGATCCCTCACACACGAGTCTGTTCCGGCAGTTCTCCACCATCGCCCGACGACAGGTCCGATTGATCTTTTCCGACCGGGGATACTTCGTCTTCTTGGCAATACTGCCGTTCATCATGGGTGCGCTCTCGATGTCGGTGCCCGGCGACGTCGGCTTCGGCATCCCGAATCCGATGGGTGCCGCACCCAACGAACCAGGACAGATTCTGGTTTTGCTCAATGTCGGCGCGGTTTTCATGGGGACCGCGCTGACGATCCGCGATCTGATCGGGGAGCGCGCCATCTTCGTGCGCGAACAGGCGGTCGGCCTCTCGACATCGGCGTATCTGCTCGCGAAGGTGTGCGTCTACACCGTGTTCGCCGTCGTTCAGTCGGCGATCGTCACCATCATCACGGTGCTCGGCAAAGGCGCGCCGACCCAGGGCGCCGTCGCGTTGGGAAAGCCGGCGGTCGAGCTGTTCGTCGACGTCGCGTCGACCTGTGTCGCCTCGGCGATGCTCGGCTTGGCATTGTCGGCCGTGGCCAAGTCGAACGAACAGATCATGCCTCTGCTGGTCGTGGCGGTCATGTCGCAGCTGGTGTTCTCTGGCGGCATGATTCCCGTGACCGATCGGGTCGGCCTGGACCAGATGTCGTGGGCAACCCCCGCACGATGGGGTTTTGCCACGTCGGCTTCGACCGCCGACTTGATCAAATTGGTGCCCGGTCCGCTGACCCCGAAGGACTCACACTGGCAGCACACGCCCGGCGCCTGGTGGTTCGACATCGGAATGCTGCTACTGATCAGCACCCTCTACCTCGGCTTTGTGCGGTGGAAGATTCGCCTCAAGGGCGGCTGATCGCTCGCCTGGTCAGGCGCCTTTGCGCATCACCTGATCGGCGGCGGCGCGCATCCGGTCTGACAGTTTGAGAAGGTCATGCTCGCCGACTCCGAGAGGAAGTGTGTACGCCAGCTGCCGTAACTCCACGGCGTAGTTGCGTAAGTCTTCGCGGAGGCGCATTTCAACGGGTGGCATAACTTCTCCCTGTGGCCGATTACTGGACCGATACAGAAAGTTTTGCAGTAGCGCCGCGCGTCCGCGAGGCCACCGAGGTGTTTTAACGGGAGTTTGACAGCGTATTTACAGAACGGGGTCACCGGTTGTTCGCGTCGCTGTCACCCAATCTAGGGGTAAGCCAGCTCGACGCGCAGCAGCGCGGCGTTACGGCTGATGCCGTCCGGGGGCGCGGTGGTGCCGCCGTCGGTCGTCACATAGGCGACTCGGCCGGGCTCACCGGGAGCGCGTCCCCATGCGGCGCTGGACGGACCGACCAGGGTTTCGTCGAATGGGTCACCGGCGATGTGGCGGACTTCGCTGCCGTGCCGCGGGGCCAGCGGTACCCGGTCGATGGTGTTGGCGCGATGCCTTGTGACATAAGCGAATCCGGCGTTTTCGTCTAGGCAGAAGTCGTCGGCGTTGTCGATGGCCGCCACGAATTGTGCCGGCCCGGCCGGATCCAGGGTGACCGGATCGACGGGCACCCGCATGAAGACTTTCTGTGCCGTCGAGGTGTAGTACAGATGACCGGTCTGCGTGCCGTAGCGCACCCCGTTCACGCCCGGCTGCGGCGGCGGAGGCAGATCGCTGTCGGGATCGAAAGCCATGGTGTCGTCCGATAGCCACACCGCGGCCGCGGCGCTTCGGGCGTCGTCGGCGAGGTCGACGCGCCAGATGAGTCCGGCGAAGCAGTCGGCGAGCGTTAACACGTTCGGCCCCAGCAGGCAGCTCCCGTTGAGGGCGCGGACGCGGTCGTCGAAGGTGAAGATGACCTCCGGCGTCACCGGTGCCCCGGGCCTCCAGTCGAAGAAATCGATCCGGGCCAAGTGCGACTCGTGGGTCGTGTAGGCCTCGGTGAGGCTGACGATGAACACGTCAGGCGCGACCTCGGCGATACCGGTGACCGGGTGATCGAAGGTGTGGACCAGGACGGGGTCGACCACCGCCCCGGGATCGGCGAGCGGAACCCACCAGAGTTCCTTCTGCAAAATGGCCGTGACGAGGACGGAGCCATCGGCGCGCACCGCGAGGTTTTCCGGGAAGTAGTTCTGGGGAAAGAACGCGACAGGTTTCAGCGTGACATCGGGGAGCGGCGGCAGGGCCATGTTTACTGATCCAATCCCTGCGCGTTGGCGGGAACATCGAACGCGTTCAGCGTCATACACACCATGGTGAACCAGCCGAGCAACACGGTGACGTCCACGATGCCGGCGTCGCCGAGTAATTCCTTCGCGTGACGGTAGAGGCCCAGGGGCACGATGCGCGGTGCCACTAACGCCGAGGCGAGCTCGTAGACCACCTGTTCGCGCGGATCGTCGAATGACGTCGGCAGCCCGGCAATCAACGCCTGCACGTGGTGCGGGTCCAGGTTTCCGTCACGCTCGCCGATTATCTCGTGTTCGTAGTTGGCGTACGGGCTGCGCCACCGACCGTTGACGACGTTCGTCGCGATCTCGATCTCGGCTTTGGTCAACGACGACGCCCGCTGAAAGTACGCGCCGGTCGGCACGATCGTCTTGGACAGCGTGGGATTGGCAAGCCAGATCTTGTGGGGACCGGGAACCAGACCCCGCAGTTCGCGGGTGAACTCGTAGGCT
>DASYBR010000056.1:0-2806 GCA_036500645.1 Mycobacterium sp.
GCGATGGGGACATCGCCGTTGTTGAAGTCGATGGTTCGGCGGATCGTGGCATCTTCCGCTAGTGCGGCGGCTACGACGAGTGCGACGTCCGCACGCGAGACTTCGCGCATTTCCCGGTCGATCTCGATTCGTCCGGTCGCGGGCTCGAAGGTGAGCCAGCCGGGTCCGAGCACCGTCCAGTCCAGGTCGCTGGCGCGCAGGTGGGCGTCCGCCGCCGCCTTGGACTCCGCGTAGGGGAAGAACGGATCGTCTGGCGGTACACCATGATTCGGGCCAGCGCCGAAGTACGACACCATCACGAACCGCTTGACGCCGGCCTGCGCGGCGGCGTCGATCACCCGGATTGCGGCGTCACGGTCGACGGCGTAGGTCCGCGCCGGGTTACCGCCGCCGGCTCCGGCGGACCAAACCACCGCATTGTGGCCAGCCAGCAGGCCGGCCAGCGCGTCGGTGTCGAGCCGCTCGATGTCGGCGACGACCGGGTGAGCGCCCGTGCCCGCGACATCGTCGGAGTGGTCGGGGTTGCGGAAGACCGAGGTCACTTCGTCGCCACGTTCGACGAGGATGGGGGCCAGGAGCAACGCGACCTTGCCGTGCCCGCCGATGATGATGACGCGTGCCATCCCACCGACGCTACGCGCTAGAGCTTTACGCGCCCCATGATCAGGTCGATGATCGGCTTGCCCGGCGCGTAGGCACCGGTCATCGAGGCCATGGTGTGGCCGGAGTCCACCAGCAGGGTGATGCCGCTGACGCCGCAGGCCGCCTCGCTGTTGAGGAACGCCATGACGTCGCCCATCTGCTCGGGGGTGTGCACCTTGGAGCCGGTCTCGTCCCGGTAGTCCTGGGCGAAGCTGAGCCATAGGTCGGCGTTCGCCTGAGCCAGCGGGGTGTCAGTCGGCCCGGGGCAGATCGCGTTGATGCGAATCCCCTTCTTCGCCAGCGGATAGCCCTGCGTCGCCACGTAGGTGTTGATCACCTTTTTGCTGGTGCCGTAGTGGATGATGCCCTCGGCCTCGTGCGCCTTCGACCAGGCTGCGGCAGCCGCGAAGTCCGGCGTGGCCAGGAACTCCAGCATCAGCTCGAGATCGTTCTCCCAGCCCATGCCGGCGACCGAGGAGATGAAGCAGATCGCAGAGCCGTTCGGCAGCTGGTTCTTTTCCAGCAACCGGTCGATGAGGTGGCGGTGGCCGATGAAGTTGATCTTCATCAGATCGGTGGTCCCGTCCGCGACGCCGGCGGCGGAGAACACGGCGTGGATCGGGCCGTCGACCTGCTCGAGCGCGGCATCGATCGAGGCGGGGTCACGCAGGTCGACCTGGATTGACTGGGCGACCTCGTAGTCCACCGGCGCGTAGTCCATCACGATCACTTCGGCGCCGAGTTCGCCGGCCGACTTGGCAGCCGCCGCACCCATGCCGGTCGCACCGCCTACGACGAGCGCGCGCTTGCCGTCGTAGCGCAACCGATCGACAATGCTCATGGAAATCCCCTTCTCGGTGACTGACAATCCGATTCTTCTATTTGCACAACTGTATGGGTAACAGTTATTCGGTTCAATACCGGGTGCGGGCTAATTTAGACGGTCTTACTTGCCGCGAACGGCGGTACCGCGCAGAACCGTGTCGCGCGCGTGCAGCAACGATGCGCGAATGCCGATCGCGCGAAGAATGTTCTCCGGTATCCATCCGATGCCGATGACACAACGTGCCAGCATCGCGCCCGACGGGGCGTCCATCCGGATTTCGCCGGATCGGATGCCCTCGGAGAGCAGTGATTTCATCTGCCGCAGCCGGGTGGGATACGACCAGCCGGGGTTGGTGGTCGGCGGCGACTGCCGCATCCATGCCAACTGGATCCGGAACTCGTCGGAGAATTGGTCCAGCGCGTTGACGTTGACCCAGCTCAGTGCGTCCAGTTTCTCGATCACCGTGGCGTCCGAACGCAGCACGGCGACCCAGCCGGCCTCCACCTTTTGGCCGAACGACCGCATGATGGAGTCCAGTAGCTCGTCCTTGGATCCGATCACCCGGTAGACGGTGCCGGTGCCGAGACCGGCCGCCGACGCGATGTCCCTGATCGTGGTGACCTCATACCCCTTGCGGCCGAACTCGCTTCGCGCCACCGCACGCACGTGGGCCGCCTTGTCGCCGGCCTCGCCATCGCTGTCGTCGGCCCACGATTCGACGACGGCGCCGGCGGCCGCGAAGGCGGCGGATCGATCCAGCGCGGCGTCGCCGGGCGCCCGGGACGCCAGCCCCTGCAGGATGATTCGGCACAACAGCCCCGCCACCTGGTCGGCGGAAGCCTTATCGCGCATGACGTCGAGCCCCACCTGCAGCATCGACTGGCAGATTCGATCGGCCAGTGTCGGAAGGTCGATGTCGGATTTGATGTAGCCGCTCCACCGTCCGGCGCGCAGCGTTTGCAGCATTGCCTGCTGAATCGCCGTGGGTTGCTGCTGGGCGCTGGCCAGCAGCTCTGGATCCGTGCTGGGCCCCTCGTAGAACGACATCTGCAGGGCGGCGCGGTGCCGCACGGCACAGTTGGCGATGGCCGCTCCGAGCTCGGTGATCTTCTCGGAGATGGGACGCGAGTCGGGTTCGTCCAACCGGGATTGCGCCTCGCGCCCGATGCGCTCGAGATCGTCCTGGTAGCGGCGGACCAGCTCGACGAGGATCGCTTCTTTGGATTCGAAGTGGTGATACAGGCTGCCGGGGAGAATGCCCGCCGCGTCGGCGATCTCCTGCAGCGAAGTCCGCAGTCCCGAAGAAGCGATCAACGAGGCTGCGGTTGCGAGGATCTC
>DASYBR010000057.1:0-10017 GCA_036500645.1 Mycobacterium sp.
AAGCCGCTTCACGTTGAGGCCGCCACGTTCAGAATGGCGCGCTGGCATAGGAATGTCATTGGCGGCAACGCGAAGTGACATACCGGGCTAGCCGGTATTCCGCTCAGCAAGGTGACGAAACGTCAGAAATGAGCTGGGGATTGGGAAGCTGTGTCGTACCGGGTCCGCAGACGAGCGCCGCTATCCGGCCAGCCCCAGGACGTCCCGGATCGCGCTGCCGGACAGGGCGGATTTGGGAATGAAAGCCAGAGCGGGGCTGGCGGCTACCAGTTCGGCGAAGTCCTCTTCGGCGTGCGTGGAAATCAAAATCGTCGGTACCGCGGCGCCCGAACCATTCCGGTGCAGCTTTTCGACCACGTCGAACCCGCTCTCCTCGCCGAGATCGATATCGACGAGTGTCACATCGGGCCGCAGCTCCTTAACGCATTCCAGCCCCTCCACAGACGAGGTGGCGACCGCCACCACGCTGATCCCCTGATGCTCGAGCAATCGCGCCGCGGCATCCAGGAAGTCGCGGTTGTCGTCGAGGATCACGCAACGCGTGCGCTTAGCTTGGCTCACTAGATCAGTGTGGAGTAGGAGTGCACCGATCGCATGGAAGCTAGCAGGAATTTGCGGCGAGTCGGGAAGGATTCACGCGAAACACGGCGTCGGATCGGGGCTGGATCGGCTGCCCCTACCCGCTACCCGGCAGGCGCTGACTGCGGCTGACCGGAGCCCTCGACGGTTGCCAGCGGTGCAGACGTGGGCCGGTCCTACACGCAACGGTAAAGCCATGAAGCCGCACAAGCGTCGTCAGCGCCAAACGTCGAGAGGTGCATCATGACTCTGCCAGTGGAATCGATTGCCGACCCGGGCTCCACGACCGGGTTTCAAAGCCAAGTCACTCCCGTGATGGGCGACTTATACCGACAGGCGCGGCGGCTGACTGCCCAGCACGCCGACGCGGAAGATTTAGTCCAAGACACGCTGGCAAAAGCATTCGCAGGGTTTGACTCGTTTCGACCCGACAGCAACATTCACGCGTGGCTCTACCGAATTCTGCTCAACACTCATATCAGCAATTGCCGTAAAAGTCGGCGGCGACCGCCGCATGATTTGGCGCAGCACGTCACGGATCAGCAACTGGTGGTGAGCTCCGCCCATTCGGCAACGGGTCTGCCCTCGGCGGAGGAACAGGCGCTGAAAGGTTTCGGCGACCAAGATGTCAGGGCGGCGATGCGCGCCTTGCCCGAGCAGTTCCGCACCACGGTGTACTACGCGGACATCGAGGGGCTGCGGTGCAAGGAAATCGCCGCAGTGATGAACACGCCGGTCGGGACCGTGGTGTCGCGCCTACACCGTGGGCGGCGCCGACTTCGCCTGCTCCTGGCGGAGGCGGGCCGTTGCGCGGGCTATGCCGCCTCACCGCCGCTAGCGCAGACGGCATGAGGAAGGTGAAGAATCCGCGCTTACCAGACCCATGGCCGTCCGACGCCGAGTCGTTGCGACCCGAGTGTCCTGCCTGCGGCAAATCACGAATCCCCTTGCGCTGCAAGCCTGGCGCAACCCGAGCTAGGCCAGCAGTACGACGTAACTGCGTCATGACTCAATAATCGCCAACGAGGGTGATTACTCACCGCTGACGGGCGTGCATGGCAGCAACAGATCGCTCTGGGGCGCAACGTGCTCGTCGTTGGGTTGCAAGTCAGCGCGAGTCAAGGAAGGTTATGACCGCACGGACGCGGCGATGATCGTCGTCGGTCTCGGGTAAGCCTAGTTTTGTGAGGATGCTGCGGACATGCTTTTCGACAGTGCCCTCGGTCACCCACAGGCGCCGCGCGATGCCGGCGTTGGACCGACCCTCGGCCATCACCTCCAGCACCTCCACTTCGCGCGGAGAGAGGATTGCCAGGGGATCGTCACGCCGCCGCCCGGACACCAGTTCCTGCACCACCGCGGGGTCGACCACCGACGCGCCCTTTGCTATCCGCCGCAGGGTGTCGACGAAATCGGCGACGTCGGTGACCCTGCTCTTGAGCAGATAGCCGATGCCGCGTCCGCTGGCCAACAGCTCCATCGCATGCTCGACGTCGACATAGGCCGACAGCACCAGGATCCCGGTGTCGGGCAGTTCCTGACGGATCACCCGGGCCGCCTCCAAGCCCTCGGTGGTGTGGGTGGGCGGCATCCGGATGTCCACGATCACCACGTCGGGGTTGGTGTTGCGCACCAGCGCGAGGAGTTCGACGGCGTTGCCGACCTGACCCACGACCGTGAAGCCGGAGCGTTCCAGCAGGCTGGCCAAACCCTCGCGCAGTAGTGTCTCGTCGTCGGCCACCACCGCACGCAGCGGGGCCGGCGCCGTGCCTGACTCGGCGGTGCTAGTCTCCGTCGTCACGCCTTGACCTCCCGTCTCGGGGGCGGCAACCCAGCTTCGCTGGCCTGGGTAGCACGGTATCAGTTTTCCGGCTGTCACCCATGCCTGCTAGCTGCTAGCAGCGACGACAACGTGCACGTTAAACGGGATCGTTAGCGCATGGCCGAACAGTGGACGCTCCCGATGGGCACTCGCGTTTGTGACGTCGTCGCGGGCAGCGCCACCGAACAGGTCTATGTCGCCGTGGACGACTGTGTGATCGTGATGATCGGCCGTGACATCGCGGCGCGCATACCCGTCGGACCCGACACCAAGCGGCTGATTCGCAGCGCCGACGAAACCCTGCTTTACGTTCTCGGCTACGACGGTTCGGTACGGGTGATCAGCACCGACGACCACTCGGTCACGAGCATCTCCGGCAGCCCGAGCACAGCTGAAGTCGTCAGCCCCGATGGCCGGTACCTCTATACCGCCCATCCCACGACGGCTCGCGAAAGCGAAATTTCGGTGACCACCGCGGACGGTGAGTTGGTCGGCACCGTGGCGACAGAGAACTACGCCACCGGAATGGACCTGAGTCCCGACGGCACCTACCTGTACGTTGCGACCTCGCGACTCAGCCCCCACACGCAGTACGCTCTCGGCTCGTTGACCGTGATAGACACGGCAAAACACGCCGTCGTCGACAGCATCCCGATGCCGCTGTCGCCGGACACCGTGACCGTTACGCCGGATGGTTCCCGCGTCTTGGTGACGCACTACGACACCAACTCGATCTCGGCCATCGACATCGAACGACGCAGGGTCACCGCGGTGTATCTGCCGGACGCGCCGCTATCCGCGGTGGTCACGCCCGACGGCAGCGGCGTCTACGCGATCTGCGCGCAATCGCTTGTTGCCGTCAGCTTCCCGAGCAGGATCGCGGAGATGATCCCGGCCGGTCGCATGCCGCGCCGGATGCAGTTCAGCCCCGACGGCGGACGGGCGTGTGTCACCGATCTCGCGTCCTCGTCGGTCGCTGTGCTCGACGCCATCACCAACTCGGTGATCGCCGCGATCGAGCTCGACGGCCACCCCGAAGTGCTCACGCTGAGCCGCAACGGCCAGTGGCTGTACGTCGCCGACTATTGGGCCGGCGTGCTCAGCGCCATCTCGATGGCATCGGTCCTGCCCGATGCCGAAGCGGCGTGAATCGCTGGACTGGCAAAGGCTCAGTCTCGTCCCGGCTCGGTCCGCGGCAATTCGACCAGCAGGGTGGTACCGGCCCCGGTTGGGCTGTCGACTGTGAGCGTTCCGCCCAGCGCTTCTACCCGGTCGATGAGGCCGATGATGCCGGAGCCGCGGGACAGGTCGGCGCCGCCTACGCCGTCGCCGCCCACCGTCAGGAACAGGCGATCCTCCCGTACCTCGCCCCCGAGCCGCACGACCGACGGGCGCGCATGTTTGGCAGCGTTCGAAAATGCTTCCGCTACAACGAAATACGCGGCTGCCGCGATTGAGGGCGGAAGGAGGTCGTCCATATGGAGGTCGAGCTCTATCGGTAGCTTCGCTTTGCTGATCACGTTTAGTCGACGCTAGGCGCGGGAAGTCAGCGCGCCGACAGGAATGATTCGACGGCATCGCGGTATAGGGCCGGGGCTTCGTCATGGATCAGGTGTCCGGCCTGTGGGACATGAAAATACGTTGTAGCCGAAGCCATTTCGGCCATTTTCCGCATCTGCCTGGGCGGTGTCACCGAGTTGCCGGCCTCGATGAGCAGCGCCGGCACGCGCACCGCGCGCCACTGCCCCCAGTAGTCCCGCGTCCCCCATTCGGCCGCGATCTCGATCCATCGCGAGGTGTGGCCGTGCAACCGCCAACCGGTGGCGGTGCGGTCGAAGGCCTCTAGGAAATACTGCCCGGCAACGGGCCCGAATTCACCGAATACCTGCTCAGCTGAATCGAATTCGACCGGCAGCGCATGCAGCCAGGGCTCCCACGGCCCGGTGGTGCGGCCGCGGAAGTCGGGCGCCATGTCCTCGACGACCAGAGCGGAAACCAGTTCCGGGCGGACGGCGGCCAGGCACCACGAGTGCAGGGCGCCCATCGAATGCCCGACCATTCTCACCGGCGCTGCCAATGTGCTCACCGCGTCGGCCAGATCGGCGACGAACCGCTCGGTGCTGACGGGATGCGGATCGTCGATGTCGCGGCCCCGGTGCCACAACGCGTCGTAGGTGTAGACGGTGCCCAGCCGAGTCAGCCACGGGAGCTGTCGCGTCCAGGTCGTGCCCCGCCCCATCAGGCCGTGCACCAGCACCAGTGGCTCGCCGTCGCCCCCGTGGCAAGTCAACAGATCGCTGGGCATATCACCATCCTGGCGTGGACGAGGTCTTCGGTAGCGGCGGGCATGCAACGGGGTAACCTAGCGACATGCCGCCAGTGGTGAAGATCAATGCAATCGAAGTTCCGGCCGAGGCAGGCCCAGAACTGGAAAAGCGGTTCGCCCACCGCGCGCACGCGGTGGAGGATCAGCCCGGCTTCCTCGGCTTTCAGCTGCTGCGTCCGATCCAGGGTGAGGACCGCTACTTCGTGGTGACACACTGGGAGTCCGATGAAGCATTCCAGGCGTGGGCTAAGGGACCTGCGATCGAAGCCCACGCGGGCCACCGGGCCAACCCGGTGGCGACCGGCGCGTCGCTGCTGGAATTCGAGGTCGTGCTCGACGTTGCCGCAAACAAAGCGGGCTAGCGGGCCCTCGGCCCGGCGTCGCGCTTTGGCGGTCAGTGCCGCCGCTGCACTGGTAGTAGCGTTGGCGCCCGGCTGCGCCCCCTCCCCCTCGCCACAGGCGAACGCCGCGAACCCGGGCCGGCAGATCGACATGCACACGCCACCGGGCATCCGGGCGCAGCAGACATTGGACATGCTCAACTCCGATTGGCCCATCGGACCGGTCGGGGTCGGCACCCTCGCCGTGCCCGACAAGGTCGAGTCGGTGCAAAGCACCATGGAGGCGCTGTGGTGGGACCGTCCGTTCACCCTGGCCGGCGTGGACCTCAGCGCGAGCGTGGCCACATTGCACCTCATCTCGTCTTACGGTGCGCGACAAGACATCCGGATACACACAGGTGACGACGGACGGGTGGATCGGTTCGACCTCGACACGCAGGCGCCGACGATCAATTCCTGGCATGACATCGATGCGGTGCTGAGCAAGACCGGTGCACGCTACTCCTACCAGGTCGCCAAGGTCGACAACGGTCGGTGCGATCCGGTGGCGGGCACCAACGCCGGCGAATCCCTGCCCCTGGCATCGATTTTCAAATTGTATGTGCTGCATGCCGTCGCGGTTGCGATCAAGAACGGGACGGTGTCCTGGGATGACCAGCTGACCGTCACCGACAAGGGCCGGGCCGTTGGCACTTCGGGTCTGCAGCTGCCTGTCGGAGCCCATGTCTCGGTTCGCACCGCCGCCGAGAAGATGATCGCCACCAGCGACAACATGGCGACCGACCTGCTGATCGGGAAGCTGGGCACGCACGCCATCTCCGAAGCGCTCGCCACGGCCGGTCACCACGATCCGGCCAGCATGACTCCATTCCCCACGATGTACGAACTGTTCTCCGTCGGCTGGGGTGAGCCGGACCTGCGCAGCCAGTGGCAGCATGGGTCACCGCAGGTGCGCGCGCAGCTGCTGGAGCAGGCGAATTCCGCTCCGTACGAGCCGGATCCAACCCGCGCACACATGCCGGCATCTTCCTACGGCGCGGAGTGGTACGGCAGCGCCGAGGATATCTGCCGTGTCCATGCGACCCTGCAGGCCGACGCGGTCGGCAAGGCCGCACCTGTCAGGCAGATCCTCTCCGCGGTGGCAGGCATCCAACTCGACCGAAGCATCTGGCCGTACATCGCGGCCAAAGCCGGAGGTCTACCGGGCGACCTGACCTTCAGCTGGTACGCCGTCGACAAGACACAGCAGCCATGGGTGGTCAGCTTCCAACTCAACTGGCCGCGCGATCATGGGCCGACCGTCACCAGCTGGATGCTGCAGATCGCCAAGCAGGCCTTCGCGCTGATCGCCCCGCGATAATTCCTCACAATCGCAGCGTCCAGTGGTCCTGCCGGAAATTCATGTCGACGCGACTGACCGGCGCTACGTCTATGCGCCAGAATGACTTTGGCCCGATGTTGAGCG
Source organism: Mycobacterium sp. (assembly GCA_036500645.1). Lineage (GTDB taxonomy): Bacteria > Actinomycetota > Actinomycetes > Mycobacteriales > Mycobacteriaceae > Mycobacterium. The sequence continues at coordinate 6,534 of DASYBR010000057.1, forward strand.
CCACCAGGATTGCCGCGCGGATCACCGCCGGGTGCGTCACCGCGACCGCACGCAGGGGCTTGGAACTCTCTTTTTTCGTCAGCGACTCCAGCCAGTCCGCCACCCGCTCGATCAGGTCGAGGATCGACTCGCCCCCGTGCGGCGCCCTGGCCGGTTCGGTCAGCCACGCCGCCAGGTCCTCCGGCCGTAGGTCTTTAAGAGACTGCCCCTGCCAGTACCCGCAATCCAGGTCGGCCAGGCTGGGCTCCGGTACGGCGCTCAATCCGAGCAGTTGCGCGGTCTGACCGGCACGGCGCTCGGGTCCGGCGAGTTGTCGGGCGTCGCCGCGGAGGTCAAGGTGGGCAACGGTTTTCGCCTGCCTGCGGCCGATTTCGCTAAGCGGGTCGTCGGCGGGAAAGCGGCCCGCAGCCATTGCATCGGTCATCGCGTGCGCCACCAGGGTGAGCCGGACGACCTCAGTCACGCTACTGCGATACTCGAGGCCCTATCGGCGCGCTCGCCCAATAGCCGGGATGCCAGTGTCGAGAAGACCAGACCGATGGTCACCCACAACACCAGTTGGGTGGCCAGCGAAAGCAGTCTGAACTCGTAGAGGACGTCGGCGGGAAAGCCCGGGTAGATGATCACGCCCGATGCGTCGCGCAGCGGCGCGGGCGTCTCGTCCACGGTCGGTAGGAGCACCGTGACCGCGGCGAGCACCACGATGTAGACCCCGGCCGCGAACAGCCGCGCATCCCAGGCGCCGAATCGGGCTTCGAGGCGCCGGGCCAGCCACACCGCGCCGCCGGCCACCGCCACCGCCACCAGCACCATCACCAGATACCAGCCCGTGCGCTCCTTGATCGTGTCCGACTGGCCCACCGCCGGCGGGTTGGGCGGATACTTCAAGAACGGCACCAGGTACACCGCGACAAAGGCCGCGGCCGCAAGCTGCACCGAAAGCAGCTGCGGTGCAACATGTTTCGTTCGTGCGTAGGCGACGCAGAACGACACCGCGAACAGCGCGCCCATAGCGACGCCGAAGAGCAGGACTCCGAAGCCCAATCCGGGGGTGGATTGCACACCGCGGGTGAACAACTCGATCCCGTGCTCATGCACGCCGTGCGCTTCCTCGACGTCGGTTCGACCGTCTTCAAAAGCGATGGCCCGGCCGATGACGGGCTCGGCGCACAGGCGGGCGAATATGAAAGCCAGCACGGAGCCGACGACACCCGCCAGCAGCCCGCGTGCGATCAGACGCTTCTCCACGTGACCGGTTCAGTGGCAGGGAAAGCCGAGGAGATGGCGTGCGTCGTGCACGAATTCGTGCACGTGCATGTCGCTGCCGAACAGCGATACCGCGCCCTGATCGACGCCGACGAAGTAAATCGCCAACAATGCCAGGAAGGCGGTCGCCGCCAACCAGGCGGTGGCGCTCGCCGCCGACAGGTCGACCGAACGGGTGGCAGTCGTCTTCGAACCGGTCACACTATTGGACACAGTTGACTCCTTCTGGGGATATCGCGTCCCGCTTGAGCGTTGACGAGCACCCGGGTCTGACTTTGCACAGTGGCGCGACCGTCCTGGAATTTCACCAGATTCCGTCGCTCGTCGAACAACAAGGGTCAGTCTAGACCGCGACTGCCGCGATCAATAAAACAATTCTTAGCCAGTGCTGCGGACCGGCGACCCCGTTGGTGGTGATTGGCCAGCACAGGCGGGCCCTTCTTTCAGAGCAGCGAAAACGGGCGGCGATCCCGTGAGAGATCAACCGCCCGTTTCGACTAACCGCTACTGAGCGTCCGGTCCGGGATTGCCTGCACTGTGCGCTCCGGCTTTCGCCAGATCCGGCTCGGCCGGCGGCTTGCGGGTCCCGGTGTACGTGAACACCGCGTCTTCCCCGGAGCCTTCGCCGTCCCAGTTGTCCACGTCGACCGTGACGACCTGTCCCGGCCCGACCTCCTCGAAGAGGATCTTCTCCGAGAGCTGGTCCTCGATCTCGCGCTGGATGGTGCGCCGCAGCGGGCGAGCACCCAACACCGGGTCGAAGCCGCGCTTGGCCAGCAACGCCTTGGCCTTGTCGGTCAGCTCGAGAGCCATGTCCTTTGTCTTGAGCTGGTTGGCGACCCGGGTGATCATGAGGTCGACCATCTGGATGATCTCGTCGCGGGTCAGCTGGTGGAAGACGATGATGTCGTCGATGCGGTTGAGGAACTCCGGGCGGAAGTGCTTCTTCAGCTCGTCGTTGACCTTCTGCTTCATCCGCTCGTAGTTGTTGTCACCGCCGCTCTGGGTAAAGCCCAGGCCGACCGGCTTCGAGATGTCGGAGGTGCCGAGGTTGGAGGTGAAGATCAGCACGGTGTTCTTGAAGTCGACCGTGCGACCCTGTCCGTCGGTCAGCCGGCCGTCCTCGAGGACCTGCAACAGGCTGTTATAGATCTCTTGATGTGCCTTCTCGATCTCGTCGAACAGCACCACCGAGAACGGCTTGCGCCGCACCTTCTCGGTGAGCTGGCCGCCCTCTTCGTAGCCGACGTATCCCGGCGGGGCGCCGAACAACCGCGACGCGGTGAACCGGTCGTGGAACTCGCCCATGTCGATCTGGATGAGCGCGTCGTCGTCGCCGAACAGGAAGTTGGCCAGCGCCTTGGACAGTTCCGTCTTACCGACACCGGACGGGCCGGCGAAGATGAACGAACCCGACGGGCGCTTGGGGTCTTTCAGCCCGGCGCGGGTGCGGCGGATCGCCTTGGAGACGGCCTTGACGGCGTCCTCCTGGCCGATGATCCGCTTGTGCAGCTCATCTTCCATGCGCAGTAACCGGGTCGTCTCCGCCTCGGTCAGCTTGAACACCGGGATGCCGGTCCAGTTGCCGAGCACCTCGGCGATCTGCTCGTCGTCCACCTCGGCGACCACATCGAGATCGCCTGAACGCCATTGCTTTTCGCGCTCGGCCCGTTGGCCGACCAGTTGCTTCTCACGATCCCGCAGGCTGGCCGCCTTCTCGAAGTCCTGGGCGTCGATCGCCGATTCCTTCTCCCGGCGAGCCTCGGCGATCTTCTCGTCGAACTCGCGCAGGTCTGGTGGCGCGGTCATCCGGCGGATCCGCATCCGCGCCCCCGCCTCGTCGATCAGGTCGATCGCCTTGTCCGGCAGGAAGCGGTCGTTGATGTAGCGGTCGGCCAGCGTGGCGGCGGCGACTATTGCAGAGTCGCTGATCGACACCCGGTGGTGCGCCTCGTAGCGGTCACGCAGACCCTTGAGGATCTCGATGGTGTGCTCCACCGTCGGCTCCCCGACCTGCACCGGCTGGAACCGGCGCTCCAGGGCGGCGTCCTTCTCGATGTACTTGCGGTACTCGTCGAGCGTGGTGGCGCCGATGGTCTGCAGCTCGCCGCGGGCCAGCTTGGGCTTCAGGATGCTCGCGGCGTCGATCGCGCCCTCGGCGGCACCCGCACCGACCAGCGTGTGCAACTCGTCGATGAACAAGATGATGTCGCCGCGG
>DASYBR010000058.1:0-10000 GCA_036500645.1 Mycobacterium sp.
CTCCGCAGCGACTCGCGCACCGCGCGATCGTCGTCAACGACCAATATCCGCACGGCCACTAGTTTCGTCCTAGCGCCTGAGAGCGGCCTGAGAGGCGCGCCGGGTATTTGCCGAGATCTCTAGCTAACGGCGGTCGAGATCAATGAGACCGAGGCGGGCCGCCTTGAGCAGCCTGCGGGGCACCTTGTGCTTCTGGCCTGCCACCGTCACACCGACGAGCTCGGTCTTCTCGGCCTTCCACTGCGCGCGACGGCTTCGAGTGTTCGCGCGCGACATTCTGCGCTTGGGTACGGCCATGGTCGGGCCTGACTCCTCGTGTGGCTGGGGTAATTCGATCTGGGCTTCGGTCGTGATGTCGCGCGACATAGCCGGTCGGCTGAACGGGCGACGATTGCTCTACAGAATAGTCGCATGCCTGCTAGTCGCCAAAATGGGCGCACGCCGAGCCGTTGACGGCACGGTGGCATCCTTGACGTGACACCGGCGGTACCCGCTAACCTACCGGTTGGTTGGTTGGTGGCATTCATCGGTGAATCGCTGAAATGGAGGACGGGCATGGCCTCTGCCCCTGGTCTCTCCGGCCGTTCTGGCGTGGTGCGGATCGCGAACTGCTCGGGGTTCTACGGCGACCGGTTGTCGGCCATGCGCGAGATGCTCACCGGCGGCGAAGTCGACTACCTCACCGGCGACTACCTGGCCGAACTGACCATGCTGATCCTGGGCCGCGACAAGATGAAGCATCCCGACCGCGGCTACGCCAAGACCTTCCTGACTCAACTCGAGGGCTGCCTGGGTGAGGCCCACGACCGCGGGGTCCGCATCGTGGCCAACGCAGGCGGGCTCAACCCGGCCGGGCTTGCCGACGCCGTGCGCGCTCTGACCGAGCGGCTGGGCATCCCGGCGCGGATCGCCCACGTTGAAGGGGACGATCTCTTGGCGCGGGCGGCGGAGCTCGGGCTCGGTTCACCGCTGACCGCGAACGCCTACCTGGGCGCGTGGGGCATCGTCGACTGCCTGGGCGACGGCGCCGACGTCGTCGTCACCGGCCGGGTCACCGACGCCTCGGTGATCGTCGGGGTGGCCGCGGCGCACTTCGGCTGGGGACGCGCCGACTACAACGAACTCGCCGGCGCCGTGGTGGCCGGCCACATCATCGAGTGCGGCGTTCAGGCCACCGGCGGCAACTACTCCTTCTTTACCGACATTCCCGACCTCACGCACGCCGGTTTTCCGCTGGCCGAAGTCCGCGCCGACGGCTCGTCGGTGATCACCAAGCATCCCGGCACCGGCGGCCTGGTCAGCGTCGACACCGTTACTGCGCAGTTGCTCTACGAGATCACCGGGGCGCGCTACGCCAACCCCGACGTCACCGCCCGGATCGACACCATCGAGCTGTCCGATGACGGCCCCGACCGAGTCCTAATCAGCGGCGTGCGCGGCGAACCGCCGCCGCCCACGCTCAAGGTGTCACTGAACAGCATCGGCGGATTCCGCAACTCCATGACCTTCGTGCTGACCGGCCTGGACATCGAGGCCAAGGCCGAGCTGGTTCGCCGCCAACTCGAATCCGCGCTCACCGTGAAGCCCGCCGAGCTGGAGTGGTCACTGGCCCGCACCGACCACACCAACGCCGACACCGAGGAAACCGCCAGCGCGCTGCTGCATTGCGTGGTCCGCGATCCCGACCCCACCAATGTCGGACGCCAGTTCTCTTCGGCCGCAGTGGAACTGGCCCTGGCCAGTTATCCCGGCTTTCATGTAACCGCGCCGCCGGCCGACGGTCAAGTCTACGGCGTGTTCACTGCGGGCTTCGTCGACGCCACGAAAGTGCCGCACGTCGCCGTGCATGCCGACGGGACCGGGACGTTCATCCCTTGCGCCACAGAGACTTTGGAGTTAGCAACCGCAGCTGTGCCGCCATTGCCGGAGCCGCTTGAGGCCGGCCCGGTGTGCAGGGTGCCGCTGGGGCGCATCGCCGGCGCACGCAGCGGCGACAAGGGCGGATCGGCGAACGTCGGAGTGTGGGTGCGCACCGACGAGCAATGGCGATGGCTCGCCAACATGCTGACCGTCGACCTGCTCAGGGAACTACTCCCCGAAACGGCCGACCTCGACGTCACCCGTCATGTGCTGCCCAACCTGCGAGCGGTGAACTTCGTCATCGAGGGCATCCTCGGTCAGGGTGTCGCATACCAGGCGCGGTTCGACCCCCAGGCCAAGGGACTGGGCGAGTGGCTGCGCAGCCGACTAGTCGAGATCCCCGAAAGGTTGTTGTGAACGTCTGGACCACGCCGGAGCGCGAACAGCTGCGAAAGACGGTGCGTTCGTTCGCCGAACGCGAGATTCTGCCGAACGTCGATGAGTGGGAACGCACCGGTGACTTGCCGCGCGATCTGCATCGGCGCGCCGGTTCGGCCGGCCTGCTGGGCGCGGGCTTTCCCGAAGCGGTCGGCGGGGGCGGCGGCGACGGCGCCGACTCGGTGATCATCTGCGAGGAACTGCACCAGGCCGGCGCGCCGGGTGGGGTCTTCGCGTCGCTGTTCACCTGTGGCATCGCGGTGCCGCACATGATCGCTTCCGGCGATCAGCGGCTGATCGAGGAGTTTGTGCGGCCGACGTTGGCGGGCAACAAGATCGGTGCACTCGCCATCACCGAACCCGGCGGCGGTTCCGACGTCGGACACCTGCGTACGTCGGCCGTCCTTGATGGCGACCACTATCTCGTCAACGGCGCCAAGACCTACATCACCTCGGGGGTACGCGCCGACTATGTCGTCACCGCGGTACGCACGGGGGGCCCCGGGGCGGGCGGGGTTTCGCTGCTGGTGATCGAGAAGGGCACCCCCGGCTTCGAAGTGAGCCGCAAGCTGGACAAAATGGGATGGCGATCGTCTGACACCGCGGAGCTGTCGTTCGCCGACGCGCGCGTCCCGGCGGCTAACCTGGTCGGAGCAGAGAACAGCGGCTTCCTACAGATCGCCCAGGCTTTCGTGGCGGAACGTATCGGCCTTGCCGCGCAGGCGTATTCGAGCGCACAACGCTGCCTTGACATCACCGCGCAGTGGTGTCGCGACCGGGAAACGTTCGGCCGCCCGTTGATCTCGCGTCAGACGGTCCAGAACACGCTGGCCGAGATGGCACGTCGCATCGACGTCGCACGGGTCTACTCGCGCAACGTGGTCGAGCGTCAGCTCGCGGGCGAAACCAACCTCATCGCGCAGGTGTGTTTCGCCAAGAACACCGCGGTGGAGGCCGGCGAATGGGTTGCCAACCAAGCCGTCCAGCTCTTCGGCGGGCTGGGTTACATGTCCGAATCCGAAGTGGAACGCCAATACCGGGACATGCGGATCCTGGGCATCGGCGGCGGAAGCACCGAAATCCTCACGTCACTGGCCGCCAAAACCCTGGGGTACCAGTCATGACCGCACTGAAATCCACCCTCGACTCCAACGCTCCCACCTTCGCCGAAGCGGCGACCGCGGCGACGACGAAGCTCGCTGAGATCGACAGCGCGCTTGCCGACGCGCTGGCGGGTGGCGGCGCCAAATACGTCGAGCGCCATCACGCCCGCGGCAAACTGACCGCCCGTGAGCGGATCGAGCTGCTGGTCGACCCGGATTCGCCGTTCCTTGAACTGAGTCCGCTGGCGGCCTGGGGCAGCGACTTCAAGGTCGGCGCCAGCACCGTCACCGGCATCGGGGTCGTGTGCGGCGTGGAGTGCATGATCGTCGCCAACGACCCGACGGTCAAGGGCGGCACCAGCAATCCGTGGACCCTACGAAAGATATTGCGGGCCAACCAGATCGCCTTCGAGAACCGGCTTCCGGTGGTCTCGCTCGTGGAGTCCGGCGGAGCCGACCTGCCCACCCAGAAGCAGATCTTCATCCCAGGCGGACAGATGTTCCGCGACCTCACTCGCCTGTCGGCGGCCGGGATCCCGACCATCGCCTTGGTTTTCGGCAACTCCACCGCGGGCGGCGCCTACGTGCCCGGCATGTCCGACCACGTCGTCATGATCAAAGAACGCTCCAAGGTTTTCCTCGCCGGTCCGCCGCTGGTGAAGATGGCCACCGGCGAAGAGTCGGACGACGAGTCCCTGGGCGGGGCCGAAATGCACTCCCGAATCTCGGGTTTGGCCGACTACTTCGCCGTCGACGAGATCGATGCGATCCGCATCGGACGCCGCATCGTGGCGCGGTTGAACTGGGTCAAGCAGGGGCCGCCTCCGGCACCGGTGACCGAGCCGCTGTTCGACAGCGAGGAGCTGATCGGCATCGTGCCACCGGATCTGCGGATCCCGTTCGATCCTCGCGAGGTGATCGCCCGGATCGTCGACGGTTCCGACTTCGACGAATTCAAGCCGCTGTACGGCTCGTCGCTGGTGACCGGATGGGCCCGGCTGCACGGTTATCCGCTGGGCATCCTCGCCAACGCGCGCGGGGTGCTGTTCAGCGAGGAATCGCAGAAGGCCACTCAGTTCATCCAGCTGGCCAACCGCTCGAACACGCCATTGTTGTTCCTGCACAACACCACCGGCTACATGGTGGGCAAGGACTACGAGGAAGGCGGCATGATCAAGCACGGCTCGATGATGATCAACGCCGTGTCGAATTCCACGGTGCCGCACATCTCGCTGCTGATCGGCGCGTCGTACGGTGCGGGCCACTACGGCATGTGCGGGCGCGCCTACGACCCGAGGTTCCTGTTCGCCTGGCCCAGCGCCAAATCCGCGGTGATGGGCGGCGCGCAGTTGGCCGGGGTGCTCTCGATCGTGAACCGGGCGGCGACCGAGGCCCGCGGCCAGCAGGTCGACGAGGAGGCCGACGCCGCGATGAGGGCCGCCGTCGAAGGCCAGATCGAAGCCGAGTCGCTGCCGCTGGTGCTGTCCGGAATGCTCTACGACGACGGGGTGATCGACCCGCGCGACACCCGTACCGTGCTGGGAATGTGTTTGTCCGCCATAGCCAATGGCCCGATCGAGGGGACGTCGAGCTTCGGCGTCTTCAGGATGTGAATCGTATGCCCTTCACTCGAGTTCTGGTCGCCAACCGCGGCGAGATTGCCCGACGCGTGTTCGCCACCTGTCGCCGGGTGGGCCTTGGCACCGTCGCCGTTTACACCGAACCCGACGGGGCCTCGCCGCATGTCGCCGAAGCCGACGCCCGAGTGCGGCTGGCGGAGGTCACAGACTACCTGAACGCGGAGGCCATCATCGCCGCCGCGCGTGCCGCCGCCGCCGACGCGGTGCACCCCGGCTACGGATTCCTCTCGGAGAACGCCGAGTTTGCCTCCGCCGTGCAGGCCGCGGGCCTGACCTGGGTCGGACCGCCCGTCGATGCGGTGCGTGCGATGGGCTCCAAGATCGAGTCCAAAAAGCTTATGTCCGCCGCCGGGGTTCCGGTGCTTGACGAGCTGGACCCCGACACCGTCACCGAGGCGCAGCTGCCGGTTCTGGTCAAAGCCTCCGCGGGTGGTGGTGGCCGTGGCATGCGTGTAGTACGCGAATTAGCGTCGTTGCCAAGCGAAGTCGAGGCCGCGCGGCGCGAAGCGCAGTCCGCGTTCGGCGACCCCACGGTGTTCTGCGAGCGCTATCTGCCGACCGGGCACCACATCGAGGTTCAGGTCATGGCCGACACCCACGGCACCGTGTGGGCCGTGGGCGAGCGGGAATGCTCAATTCAGCGGCGCCATCAGAAGATCATCGAAGAGGCGCCCGCGCCGTTGGTCGAACGCACGCCGGGCATGCGGGACAAGCTGTTCGACGCGGCCCGGCTGGCCGCCGGCGCGATCGGCTACACGGGCGCCGGGACGGTGGAGTTCCTCGCCGACGATAACGGCGACTTCTACTTTTTGGAGATGAACACCCGCCTGCAGGTCGAGCACCCGGTCACCGAGGAGACCACCGGGCTCGACCTGGTCGAATTGCAGCTGTCGGTCGCCGACGGCGAGCGACTCGGCCCGCAACCGCCTGCCGCTCAGGGGCATTCGATCGAGGCTCGGCTGTACGCCGAGGACCCGGCCCGCGGCTGGCAGCCACAGGCCGGCCGGGTGCACACCATCGACGTGCCGGCGGTCCGCGCGCAATTCGACTCACTGGGACAGCGCACCGGGATCCGGCTGGATTCCGGTATCGCCGACGGATCGGTGGTATCGATCCACTACGACCCCATGCTCGCCAAGGTCATCTCGTACGCGCCGACCCGCCGGCAGTCCGCGCTGATCCTGGCGGATGCGTTGGCCCGCACCCACCTGCACGGGTTGCACACCAACCGAGAGCTACTGGTCAACGTGCTGCGGCATCCGGCCTTCCTCGAAGGCGCGACCGACACTGCGTTTTTCGACACCCATGACCTGGCGGTGTTGTCCACACCGCTGGCCGACACCACGACGGTTCGATGGTCGGCGGTGGCAGCCGCACTGGCCGACGCCGCGCACAACCGGGCGAGGGCGAAGGTGTTGGGCCCCGTCCCCAGCGGTTGGCGCAACCTATCGTCGGGCTATCACGTCAAGACCTACCGCGATGACAACGACACCGAGCACCGCATCGAATACCGCTTCACCCGAACGGGTTTGGTGTTCGCCCATGATGAGTCGATAGAGCTGATCGCGGCGACGCCCGACCAGGTCGTACTGGCCGACGCCAACGGCGTGGCCTGCGGTTTCGCGATCGCCCGCTACGGTGACGACATCTACGTCGATTCGGCGCGCGGACCCGTGCACCTGCTCGCCGTGCCCCGCTTCCCCGAGCCGGGTTCGGCAGTCGAGAAGGGATCCCTGGTAGCACCCATGCCCGGCAACGTGATCCGAGTCGGCGCCACCCAGGGTGAGACGGTCAAAGCCGGTCAGCCCCTGATCTGGCTGGAGGCGATGAAAATGGAACACACGATCACAGCGCCGGCAGACGGGGTCCTCGCGGAGCTCAATGTCGCGCCCGGCCAACAAATCGAAGTCGGCGCCGTCCTGGCCCGCGTCGAATCGGAAGGAGATCCCCAGTGAGCGACACCAGCTTCATCGAAAGCGAGGAGCGCAAGGCCCTGCGCAAGTCAGTGGCCGCGTGGGCGTCCAGCTATGGCGCCGAGTATTACCTGAAGAAAGCCCGCGCGCACGAGCACACCACCGAATTGTGGTCCGAGGCAGGGAAACTCGGATTCCTGGGGGTGAACCTGCCCGAGGAGTACGGCGGTGGCGGCGCGGGAATGTACGAGCTGTCGCTGGTGATGGAGGAGATGGCGGCCGCCGGCAGCGCGTTGCTGCTGATGGTGGTTTCACCGGCCATCAACGGCACCATCATCAGCAAGTTCGGGACGGAGGAACAGAAGAAGCGCTGGATTCCGGGCATCGCCGACGGCTCCCTGACGATGGCCTTCGCGATCACCGAGCCGGACGCGGGATCCAACTCGCACAAGATCACGACCACCGCCCGCCGCGACGGGAGCGACTGGATTCTCAAGGGACAGAAGGTTTATATCTCCGGCGTCGACCAAGCGCAGGCGGTGCTGATGGTGGCGCGCACCGAAGAGGCCAAGACCGGCAAGCTGCGCCCGGCGCTGTTCGTGGTGCCCACCGACGCACCCGGCTTCAGCTACACCCCGATCGAAATGGAGCTCATCAGCCCCGAGCGGCAGTTCCAGGTCTTCCTTGACGATGTCCGGCTGCCCGCCGACGCTCTGGTGGGAGCCGAAGATGCCGCGATCGCACAGCTTTTCGCCGGCCTGAACCCCGAACGGATCATGGGCGCGGCCAGCTCGGTGGGCATGGGGCGGTTCGCGCTGAACAAGGCCGTCGACTACGTCAAGACCCGGCAGGTCTGGGGCACGCCGATCGGCGCGCACCAGGGTCTCTCACATCCGTTGGCGCAGTGCCACATTGAGGTCGAGATGGCCAAGCTGATGATGCAGAAGGCTGCGACGCTATACGACAGCGGCGACGACATGGGCGCGGCCGAGGCCGCCAACATGGCCAAATATGCTGCGGCCGAGGCGGCTACCCGCTCGGTTGACCAGGCCGTGCAGTCGATGGGCGGCAACGGGTTGACCAAGGAATACGGTATCGCCGCGATGCTGGCGTCCGCCCGGCTGGGACGCATCGCCCCGATCAGCCGCGAGATGGTGCTGAACTTCGTGGCACAGACATCGCTTGGCCTGCCGCGAAGCTACTGAGCCTCGCCAATGGACACGCTTGTCGAATACGCCGGTCCGGCCGATTCCGGAGGCCCGTTCGCGCGGCTGACCCTGAACTCGCCGCACAACCGCAACGCACTGTCGACCGCGCTCGTCGGCCAGCTGCATCAGGGGCTGCGCGACGCCGCGGCGGACCCGGCCGTCCGTGCGGTGGTGCTCGGGCATACCGGTGGAACCTTCTGCGCGGGCGCCGACCTCAGCGAGGCCGGCGACGGCAACCCGCGTGGTGACCGCGAGCGCGGCGCGTCCGGGCGAAGCGGGTCGCCACCATCGGCATTTGACACAGCCGTGGAGCGGGCCCGGGAGATGGCCGCCCTGATGCGCGCCATCGTCTCCTCGCCGCGACCGGTGATCGCCGCCGTCAACGGGCATGTGCGGGCGGGCGGATTCGGCTTGGTCGGTGCATGCGACATAGTGGTCGCCGGTCGGATGAGCACCTTCGCGCTGACCGAAGCGCGCATAGGTGTCGCGCCGGCGATCATCTCACTGACGCTGCTGCCGAAGATGTCGCCACGTGCCGCCGCGCGCTACTACATCACCGGCGAGAAGTTCGACGCCCAGGAGGCCGCGGCGATCGGACTTATCACGATCGCGGCCGACGACGTCGATGCCACGGTGGACAAACTGATCGCCGATGTGAGCCGCGGTTCGCCCCAGGGACTCGCCGCGTCGAAGGCACTGACGACAGCCGCGGTGCTCGAGCGGTTCGATCGCGATGCCGAGCGCCTCGCCGAGGAATCGGCCCGGCTGTTCGTCTCCGACGAAGCCCGCGAGGGCATGTTGGCATTCCTTCAGAAGCGCGCGCCCAGCTGGTCAAGTTAGCCAGGTGTCCAACAGCGACACCGGCCGAAAGTCCCACGGCGGCGTCGAAGGTTGCAGTTTAGCCAATCCTCTTGCAGCGAAAGCTGGACGTCGTAGGCTCGAGGGGTAATGAGCAACTCTGCGCAACGCGATGCGAAGGACACGCGCGACGAATCGTCGCGCGCGGCCGACACCGACCGCATCCAGATCGCGCAGTTGCTGGCCTACGCGGCCGAGCAGGGACGCCTACAGCTCAAGGACTACGAAGACCGGCTGACCAAGGCTTACGCTGCGACAACGTACGAGGAGCTGGATCAGCTCAGGGCCGACCTGCCCGGAGCTCCGATCAGTCCGCGTAGGGGCGGCAAGACCAATCCGGCGCCGTCCACACTGCTACTGGCACTGATGAGTGGCTTCGAGCGGCGCGGCCGATGGAACGTTCCGAAGAAGCTGACCACGTTCACCTTCTGGGGCAGCGGCGTGGTAGACCTGCGCTACGCCGACTTCACCTCAACCGAGGTCGATATCCACGCGATGTCGATCATGGGCGTGCAGAACATTTTGCTGCCGCCCGAAGTCAACGTCGAGATCCATGGCCGCGGCGTGATGGGTAACTTCGACCACGACGTCCTCGGCCAGGGCACTCCCGGCGCGCCGAAGGTCAACATTCGCGGCTTTTCGCTGTGGGGCGGTGTCGGGGTTCGGCGCAAAGCGCGTCGGTCACGCTGACAGCCAATCACTGAAACCGTTGCGCGCCAGGCGTTACCGAGTCACCCCGGCACGTAGTCGAAGGTGTCCGGATTAGGGCCCGTCCTACCCGACTCGCCTTTGTCCAGTGCCGAGATGTCGTCCATGTCGGCGTTATCCAGCTCGAAGTCGAACAGCTCGAAGTTGGACCGAATTCGTTCCGGCGTCACCGATTTGGGGAAGACGATGTCGCCGCGCTGAATGTGCCAACGCAGTACCACCTGCGCCGGTGATTTGCCGCGCGCATCGGCGATGCGGATGACCGTCGGATC
>DASYBR010000059.1:0-29212 GCA_036500645.1 Mycobacterium sp.
GCCGGGCACCTCGTTGTCGTTGAAGTCGTACACCGCGGCGCGCCCGTCGGCGACCAATCTGGGGATGATGTCGCCGCCCATGTCGTGGTCGGAGTTGTCGTCGTCGGCATCCGCACGGATCGCGTCGATGAGCACCTTGGTGGTGAAGATGTAGTTGCCCATCGACACGAACGTCTGGGTGGGGTCGTCGGGCGTGCCCGGCGGGTCGGATGGCTTCTCGATGAAGCCGCGTATCCGGCCTGACTCGTCGGAGTCGATGCAGCCGAACGCGGTGGCTTCCGCACGTGGCACCCGGATCCCGGCGACCGTCGCTCCGGCACCGCTTTCGATGTGGAACTTCAGCATCTGTTCTGGATCCATCCGGTACACGTGATCGGCACCGAACACCACGATGTAATCGGGATCCTCGTCGTAGATGAGGTTCATCGACTGGTAGATCGCGTCCGCGCTGCCGGTGTACCAGCGTGGGCCGAGCCGCTGCTGCGCGGGCACCGGGGTGATGTATTCGCCGGCCAGGCCGGAGAGCCGCCAGTTCTGCGAGATGTGCCGGTCCAAAGAATGCGACTTGTACTGCGTCAGAACGCAAATCCGCAGGTAACGAGCGTTGACGAGGTTGGACAGGACAAAGTCGATGAGTCGGTACGCACCACCGAAGGGAACCGCGGGCTTTGCCCGGTCGGCGGTCAGCGGATACAGCCGTTTTCCTTCCCCGCCGGCCAGGACGATGCCCAGCACGTGTGGCGCTTCCCTCATGATTTCAAACCTATCGGCCGTTGCGGGGCGCTGCCAGGGGGATTGCGGTATTGACCGCGTTCTGTGCGGCTGTCCGTCAAGGTAATTGGCTCTGCGCGCGGATAGATCACCCCTACTGCCTACCCGGCCCGACTCGCCAGACTCGCGGCGGTCGAACTACGGTGCGGGTATGCGGGTGGCGATGATGACTCGGGAGTACCCACCAGAGGTCTACGGCGGAGCCGGAGTGCATGTCACCGAACTGGTCGCCCAACTGCGTCGATTGTGTGCGGTGGACGTGCATTGCATGGGGGCGCCGCGACCGAACGCCATCGTGCATCAGCCTGATCCGCGCTTGCAGAATGCCAACGCGGCGATGTCGACGTTGTCCTGCGACCTGATGATGGCCAACGCCGCATCAGCGGCCACCGTGGTGCATTCACACACCTGGTACACCGGCATGGCCGGCCATCTGGCCGCGCTGCTGTACGACGTCCCCCACGTTCTGACCGCGCATTCGCTCGAGCCGCTGCGGCCGTGGAAGGCAGAGCAGCTCGGCGGCGGCTACCGGATCTCGTCATGGGTGGAGCACACCGCGGTGCTGGCCGCCCACGCCGTCATCGCGGTCAGCTCCGCGATGCGCGAGGACGTGCTGCGGGTCTACCCGGCGCTGGATCCCAGCCTGGTGCACGTCATCCGCAACGGGGTCGACACCGACGTCTGGTATCCGGCCGGTCCGGGGCAAACCGGCTCCGTGCTGGCCGAACTCGGCGTCGACCCGCTCCGGCCCACGGTGGTGTTCGTCGGTCGGATCACTCGGCAGAAGGGTCTCGCTCACCTGGTGGCGGCCGCGCACCGGTTCAGCCCGGAAGTGCAGGTGTTGCTGTGCGCCGGCGCCCCGGACACCCCGGAGATCGCCGAGGAGATCGCGGCTGCGGTGGCGAATCTGGCCGGCGAGCGCCAGGGGGTGTTCTGGATCCGGGAGATGCTGCCCGTCGCAGAAATGCGCGAAATATATTCGGCGGCAAGCGTTTTCGTATGCCCGTCGGTGTATGAGCCGCTGGGCATCGTGAACCTGGAGGCGATGGCGTGCGGAACGGCGGTGGTGGCCAGCGACGTCGGCGGGATACCCGAGGTTGTCGCCGATCAGATCACCGGCATTCTGGTGCATTACGACGCCGACGACCCGAGCCGATATCAGGCCGGATTGGCCGAAGCGGTCAACGAGCTTGTCGGCGACCCGGGTAAAGCACAGCGATTCGGCCAGGCGGGACGCCAGCGCTGCATCCAGGAATTCTCCTGGGCCCACGTCGCCGAGCAGACCCTGGAAATCTATCGGAAAGTTTGTGCCTAGCGTCGCCGGCAATTGTCGGGCGGCCGCCGCTAGGTGGCGCTGGTGACACCCTTGAGTTCGTCGCCGAGAGCAGCGGCTTCGTCAGGCGTCAACTCGACGACCAGTCGGCCGCCCCCCTCAAGTGGTACCCGCATCACGATGCCGCGCCCCTCCTTCGTTGCTTCCAGAGGACCGTCTCCGGTCCGGGGCTTCATCGCCGCCATCGAGTGCTCCCTCCAGGTTCGAGCTGGCCCGCCCGCGCGGACCTGGTCGGCGCCGCGCATGCCCCGCCAGCGAATTTCCAGCCATACCCGGCATCAAAATGCCAAATCACCCCTCCATTGTTCCCTATCCAGGTCATCGGTTGCACGAAGACCCACATCTGGGTGCTCAACGGGTCTCAAAGTGCGTGGGCGGGCACCCAGCAATCGCGAATGTGGTCGTCGACCATCCCGGTCGCCTGCATCAACGCATAGGCGGTGGTGGGTCCGACGAAGCGGAACCCGCGGCCTTTCAGCTCACGCGCCATCGCCTTCGATTCCGCGGTGGCCGAGGGGATTTCGGAGGGGTCGGTCGGCCG
This sequence comes from Mycobacterium sp., assembly GCA_036500645.1. GTDB lineage: Bacteria > Actinomycetota > Actinomycetes > Mycobacteriales > Mycobacteriaceae > Mycobacterium. The sequence continues at coordinate 2,646 of DASYBR010000059.1, forward strand.
GGGTCGCGGCGACGGGGCAAATGACCACAGCAGCTCCGACAAGTCGGCCGGAGTTCCCAGCTCAGCGGCGGCGCGCGCGTTGGCAATCGTGGCCTCGATCTTGGCCCGGTTGCGCACGATGCCCTCGTCGACCATCAGCCGCTGCACATCGGCATCGGTGAAGCGGGCGATCCGCTTGACGTCGAACTTGGCGAAGGCGCGCCGGAAGTTGTCCCGCTTGCGCAGGATGATCAGCCAGGACAGTCCGCTCTGAAAGGCCTCCAGGCTCATCCGCTCGAACAGGGCCACGCCGTCGCGCACCTGGCGGCCCCACTCCCGGTCGTGGTAGTTGCGGTACAGGTCTAAATCGGGTCCGGGCCGAACGGTCGCCCAGCTACAGCGAAGCAGCCCGTCGTCGTCGCTCACATCTTGTCCTGACGATCCCCGTCGCCCTGAGGTTCCACGGCCTTGGCGGAATCGCCCTCGCCCTCGGCGGCCGCGGGAGCGTTTACCGTCGCCAGCTGGCCGCGCAGCGCCTCGAGCTCGCGGGCGAGCCGGTCCAGTACCCAATCGACCTCACTGGTCTTGTATCCGCGCATGACCTGGGTGAACTTGACGGCGTCGACGTCAGCGCCGGTCACCCCGAAGGCGGGCAGGACGGTCGCCGTCGTCCCGCGCGGCAGCGGCGGCAGCTGCTCACCACGACCGAACAACAGGCTGGCCGCGCCGAACAGCACGACCGCCACGAGCACGAGCACTACCAGGTACAGCAACACCAACGCCACGTGACAAATACTGCCCTATGCCGCCGACAGCGCGGTGATCTACCGGGGTCGCAACACCTGCATCGGCGGCCGGTCCGCCAGCGACACCGGCCAGGTGTGCTGGGTGTAGCCGTAGCCCTCGTCGGCGACGAATTGCGTCAACCCGATGCCGGAGTCGGGGATCCCGCAACGCGAAAGCAGGGTCGCGATGACCTGACGGCTCATCACACCCAGTTCGCCCAGCGGCCGGTTCCGATGGGCGCGCACCCCCAGGTTGACCTGAGCGATCGCGTCGAGCCCCAACCGGTCGAACGTGTCCACCAGCAGACCGATCTCCACGCCGTAGCCCGGGGCGAACGGCACCGAGGTCAACAGTTCGCGGGTGGCCGCGTATTCGCCGCCGAGCGGCTGCAGCATGCATCCCAGCTCGGGACGCAGCGCCGCGAGCAACGGCCGGGCCACCAGCTCGGTGACCCGCCCGCCGCCGGTGGCACCACCCGCGTCGCCCATACCGCTTACCTCGCTGCCCTTTAAAGGCCGTCGGTAGAAGCTTTTGACCAGGTGAATGCCGTCGCCGGTGAGCAGCGGGCCGACCAGCCAGGGCACGAACATCGGGTGCGGGTTGATCAAGTCGGAGTCGACGAACACCACGATGTCGCCGCTGGGGGCCGCCAGCGAACGCCACAGCGCCTCACCCTTGCCGGGCCGGATCGGCACCTCGGGCAAGGCCTGCTCGCGGCTGACGACGCGGGCACCGGCCGCGACGGCCCGGATCTCGGTGTCGTCCGTTGAGCCGGAGTCGAGCACGATCAGCTCGTCGATCAGTCCATCGACCATCGGTGAGATGCTGTCGATCACCGACTCAATGGTCCCTTCCTCGTCGAGGGCCGGCAGCACCACCGAGATGGTTCGGCCGGCCTTCGCGGCTTCCAGTTCCTCGATGGTCCGGCTCGACCGGTTCCACCTGCGCTCGGACAGCCAGACGTCTCCCGGTCGGGCGGCGAGCACTGCGTCGTTGGCGAGGTCGTCGGCGAACAGGTCCGATGCCGTCACGCGAGCCCCCTCACCGTGCGCGCCGGCGGGCGGACGCCCTGAATCGAGGCCACCATTTCCAGCACCCGGCGGGTGGCCGCGACCTCGTGCACACGAAACATTCGCGCACCGGCGGCCGCCGCCAGCGCGGTGGCCGCCAATGTTCCCTCGAGCCGCTCGGTCAATTCCACACCCAGAGTCTCCCCGACGAAGTCCTTGTTACTCAAAGCCATGAGCACCGGCCACCCGGTATTAACAAGATCGTTGACGTGCCGCAAGAGGACCAGCCCGTGAAAGGTGTTCTTGCCGAAGTCGTGCGTCGGGTCGATCAGCACCCGGTCCCGGGCCACACCGCACTCGACCGCCCGCTCGGCGGCGGCGGTGACTTGGCGGATGACGTCGTCGACCACGCCGCGCGTGGTGATCCCGTAATTCACCCGGAACGGACGCGTGCGCGGCTGCGCATTACCGGTGTGCGAACAGACCAGGCCCGCACCGAACTCCGCCGCCACTTCGGGCAGGGCCGGGTCGACCCCACCCCAGGTGTCGTTGATCAAGTCCGCTCCGGCCGCGCAGGCTACTTTGGCCACCTCGGCGCGCCAGGTGTCGACGCTGATCAGCTGGTTCGGATAGGCGTCACGCACCCACTCGATGAAGGGCACCAACCGGGCGATCTCGGTGTCCGCATCCACCTCTTGGCCGGGGCCGGCTTTGACGCCGCCGACGTCGATGACATCGGCACCCTCGGCGACGGCCCGGTGCGCGGCGGCCCTGGCGGCCTCGTCGCTGAAGGTCGCGCCCCGGTCGTAGAACGAGTCCGGGGTGCGGTTGACGATCGCCATGATCAGCGCGCGATCACCGGCAACGGGACGGCCGCACAGGAATGACTGCACAGATCTATGGTGCCCGGTCAGCGGTCGCGGCGCTGTCCCAGGGCATCAGTCCAGCGGCCGCTTGCCTGCCGAGACTTCGTCGGGGTAGTCGTCGTAGTACTCCACATAGCCCTCGTCGCGCCCGGCCAGCACGTACAGCGGATCCTCTACGTCGGGGCCGTAGGCCTGGTCGCGCAACTCCACCTTGCGGCTCTTGAACGTCGTAGTCTGTTCGATCGAATCGACCAACCGCACGAACAACGGCAGCGCATAGGCGGGAAGCTGGTCATAGACAGTGTGGGCCAGGGACTTGCCGTCGAAGTCCGCTCCCTCGCGCAGCTTGACCGCGGCCATCCCGGCGCGCCCGCCGGTGCGCGGAACCTCCACACCGAAGACGGTGCATTCCTCGACGGAGTCGTCGGACGCCAGCGCGGCTTCCACCTGGGTGGTCGCCACGTTCTCCCCCTTCCAGCGGAAGGTGTCGCCGAGCCGATCGACGAACGCCGCGTGGCCCATGCCCTGCGGGCTCATCACGTCACCCGTGTTGAACCAGCAGTCGCCCTCTTTGAAAGCGTTGCGCACCAACTTCTTTTCGCTGGACTCCTTGTCGGTGTAGCCGTCGAAGGGTTGCAGCCGGTTGACCGGGTTGAGCAACAGGCCGGGCTGTCCGGCGGGCACCCGCCGCACCCGGCCGTCGTCGTCCCGCAATGGGGCGCCGGTATCCGGGTCGTACTCCACATAAGCCAACGGTGTCGGCGAGATGCCGGTGGTCCGGGGCACATTGAAGATGTTGATGAACGCGGCGTTGCCCTCGGAGGATGCGTAGAACTCACAAACGCGGGCGATCCCGAACCGTTTGGTGAACTCCTCCCAGATCTCCGGGCGCAGCCCGTTGCCGGCGATCAGCCGCACCTTGTGCGACCGGTCGGTCGGCTTGGCCGGCTGGTTGAGCAGGTACCTGCAGATCTCGCCGATGTAGATGAACGCCGTCGCGTCGTTGGCGATCACCTCATCCCAGAACTTCGATGCCGAGAACGACTTCCCGAGCGCCAGCGTCGCCCCGGAATTGATCACCGACGACAGCGCGACCGTCAGCGCGTTGTTGTGATAGAGCGGCAGGCAGCTGTACAGCGTGTCGGAGGCCTTCAGCCGCAGACCCAGGCCGCCGAACGCGGCCAGCGCGGCCAGCCACCGTCGATGGGTCATGACGCTGGCCTTGGGAAATCCCGTGGTACCCGAGGTGAAGATGTAGAAGGCGGTGTCTCTGGCCTGCACGGCTGACGCCGATGCCGGGTTGGTTGCCGGCGCACTGACGCCGAATCGCTCCAGGTCGTCGATGGTCAGCGTCTCGGTGTTGCCCGAACCGCCGCACTCGGCCACGCCGCTGACAAGGTCGGCCTCGGCGATCAGCACCTTGGCGTCCAGCAGGCCGAGGCTGTGCGCCAGCACCTCGCCGCGCTGGTGGTAGTTGAGCATGCCGGCGACCGCGCCACACTTGACCGCGGCCAGCATCGCCAACACGGTGTTGGGCGAGTTGCGCAGCATGATGCCCACGACGTCGCCGCGGGCGACGCCGCGCGCGGCGAGCACCGCTGCGTACCTGTTGGCGGCCGCGTTGGCGTCGCGGTACGTCAGTTGCTGATCGCCGAACCGCAGGAAGATCCGGTCGCCATAGCGGGCCGCCCGGTCCTGGAAGACCGTGCCGATCGATTTCTTGGACCCGGGCTGGGCCAGCAACCCGGTCAGCACGCCGCGCACGATCACCGGCGTGTCGGCCACCACACCCGGCAACCGAGACGCGATATCGGTCAGTTTGACCGCCGTGCGTGCTCCCCCGTCACGATCGGACACGTGATCCCCTCAATTCGTCTGGAAAATGTCAAGCTCGGCGGACAGCCTAGTAGGGATGACGGGGTCGCCCGCGAGCTCAGGCGGGTGCACACGCCTCCAGCGCGGCGCTGACCTTGTCAACCAGCACCAACTTCTCCATCGCCGGCTGCGTGATGTAACCGCTGTCCAGCAATCCGCACAACCAGATCCAGAGGCCTTCGTAATGCCCGAACGGGTCGAGCAGCACGATCGGTTTGCGGTGCAGCCCGAGATAGGCCGTGGTCCACGCGTCGAGCAACTCGTCCAGGGTGCCGACGCCGCCCGGCAGCACGATGAACGCGTTGGCGCGGTCCTCCATGAGTTGCTTGCGCTCGTGCATGGTCTCGCTGACGATCAGCTCGTCGGCTTCGGCATCGGCGATCTCGCGGCGCATCAGAATTCTGGGGATGACGCCGACGGTCCGGCCGCCGCGGGCGCGCGCCGCGCTTGCCACCGCGCCCATCGCCGAGACACGGCCACCACCCCACACCAGCGTCCAGCCGCGTTCGGCGATCGCCTCACCGAGTTCGGCAGCGACTTCTAGCAATTCGGGATGCTGCGGGCCGGACGCGCAGTACACACATACCGCCCAGTCGCCTGGTGAATCGCGTTCCGGGCGCATATCCGCCAAAGGTAGACCAATCGCGCAGAGCCCGTCACATATGGGGCTTTCGCCCTGCCGCGGGCGTCGCGCGCCCAGAAATCCGCCGGTGCGCGCCGCGCGCACTAAGATCTGGCAGTGCCGATTCGATGGAACGTCCCCCGCCACGCAACGGCCTTGGAGCGGCTGGACGCGGCCCTGGGTGACACGGCCTCAGGCGCCGCCGTTCTAGGTCCCGACGGGGTGGGGAAATCCACGCTGGCGCGCCTGGCCGCGGAGCACTTCTGCCAGGCGCACCCCGGCGCGCTGACCCGCTGGGTCACCGGCACGCCGACCGAACGCGCCGTCCCGTTCGGCGCCTTCAGCCATCTGGTGGAAATCGCGGACATCGGCAAGCCGGCCGCGCTGTTGCGGGCGGTGCGGGCGTCATTGGGCCGGGACCTGCCGGGCGAACGGCTGCTCGTCGTCGACGACGCCCACCACCTCGACATCCTGTCGGCCACCCTCGTCTACCAGTTGGCGCTGGCGGGCGCGGCCCGAATGATCGTGACCGCGCGCGCCGAGTTATCCCCCGATGCCATCACGGCGCTGTGGGCCGACGGCCTGCTGGACCGGATCGACATCGAGCCGCCCGGCGGCACCACGAAGGCATCCGAGCCGGCTGACGTGGACGCGTTCCTCGCCGAATTACCAACGGCGGCAAGAGCGGTGGTGGATTACCTCGCCGTCGCCGAACCGCTGTCGCCGGCCGATCTGACCCTCCTCACCGGCGAGGGCGCGGTCAGTGCGGCCGAGGACTGCGGCGCGGTGGAAACGCGGGTCCGCGGCGAAAGTGGCGGCGATCCCGTGGTGTACACCGCGCACCCGCTGTTCGCCGAGCGGGCGCGTGCCGCCATGGGCGATGACGGCGCGCGGCAACGGCGCACCGACCTGGTGAAGCTGCTGTCGCAACATCCGTCGGAGCATCTCAGCGACCGGCTGAGGTTGGCGTCCCTGGCGTTGGACAGCGGCGCCCCGCAGCCGGTCGCCCAAGTGATCGCCGCCGCGGAGCAGGCGCTGCGGCTGGGCGATCTCAACCTCGGCGAACGACTGTCCCGCGGCGCGCTGGAGCGTTCGGGCGACCTGGCGCCCCGACTGGCGCTGGCGCACGCCCTCGCCTGGCAGGGCCGTGGCCGCGAGGCCGACGCGGTGCTGGACGCCGTCGACTCCGCCGCGCTGGACGAGCCCGACCTGATGGCCTGGACGCTGTTGCGGGCGGCCAACCAGTTCTGGATGCTCAGCGAGCCGGAGCGCGCGACCGCTTTCCTGCGGACCATCCGCAATCGGGTCAGCAGCGCCGGCGACCGTACGACCCTGGACGCGCTGAGCGCCACGTTCGCGATGAACGCGGGCAACGTCGGGCACGCCGTCGACATCGGCCGCGAGGTGCTGGCGTCACCGTCGGCCGACGACCAGGCGGTGGCCTGGGCGGCCAGCGCTGCCGCGTTGTGCGCGGCGCGCCAGGGCCGCTTCGACGACGTCGAGCCGCTGGCGCAGCGCGCCTTGGCCGCCGAACATCCCGGACTGCTGCGCTTCACGATCGGGCTGGGCCAGACGACCGCGCTGGTGATGGCGGGGCGGCTCGATTCGGCGCGCCAACTCGCCCAGCAGTTCACCGATTTCGCCGAGTTGCAACAGCCTGGCCGTGCGATCGGCGAGGTGCTGTTGGCCCATGTGCTGATCGCCGCAGGCGAATTCGGCCAGGCGGCGGCGCTACTTGTGCCCGCGGCAACCACTTTGGAACGCACGGGCTACTCGTGGGGGCCGTTGTCGCTGATGCTGCTGGCCACCGCGCTGGCCCAGCAGGGCGACACCGCCGCCACGGCAAAGGCGTTGAGTAGAGCCGAATCCCGACACGGAACCAAGTCGGCGTTGTTCGCGCCGGAGCTCGGCCTGGCGCGGGCATGGCGGCTGGCCTCGACGCGCGACTCGCACGGCGCGGTGGCGGCCGCGCGCGATGCCGCGCGAATGGCCGAGCGCGGCGGGCAGCCGGCGGTGGCAGTACGCGCCTGGCACGACGCCGTGCGGCTGGGCGACACCAATGCGGCTGATCCGCTCGCCCGGCTGTGTGGCGAGATCGACTGCGCGGTAGGGGAAATGGCCCTCGCCCACGCACGTGCGCTGATGGGCGCGGATGCCGCGGCACTGCAGGCGGTCTCGGGCGAGCTGGCGGCGATCGGTATGCACGCGGCCGCCGCCGACGCCGCCGCGCAGGCACAGCGGCGCGGGGCACAGTAGGGGTCCAGGAAAGATCCACAGTGCCAGTCGTCCGTCCCGCACCGCGCTGGTGGTTCTGGTCCCACGACATTGCGCCCGACCAGATGGCGGACCTGGCCATGCCCGGCATGCGACTGCAACGGCTGGTGAACTATTCCTGGTCGGTGCACGCCGACGTCGACGCCGACGACGTTATCGCGGCTGGAACAACGACGCGCCTATCCGCTGGACCTGAACGCCGTCGGGCACGGGCTGAGCGTTCGGTTCGCACTCGTCGCCGCCGCGTAATCGCGTCAGCCGCCTAAATAGGCGCGCAGCATGGCCACGGCGGCGGTGATGTCGGCGACCGCGACCCGTTCGTCACGCCGGTGCGCCAGGTTGGGATCGCCGGGCCCGAAGTTGACCGCCGGTATGCCCAGCGCCGCGAAGCGTGCGACGTCGGTCCACCCGTATTTCGCGCGCACCTGGCCACCGGCGGCTTCGACCAATGCCTTGGCCGCCGGCTGGGACAGCCCCGGCATCGCGCCCGCCGCGGCGTCGGTCTCTTCGATGTGCACATCGAGTCCGTCGAACACCTCGTGCACGTGTTGCAGCGCCGCCGTCACCGACCGGTCGGGGGCGAAGCGGAAATTGACCGTCACCGACGCCGCATCGGGGATCACGTTGCCCGCGACACCCCCGTCGATGCGCACGGCCGACAAGCCTTCACGGTAGGCGCAGCCGTCGATGTCCACAGTGCGCGCCTGGTATCCGGCCAGCCGCTCAAGGACAGCCCCCAGTTTGTGAATGGCGTTGTCCCCCAACCAGGAACGCGCCGAATGGGCCCGGGTGCCCGCGGCGCTGATCACGACGCGCAGCGTACCCTGGCAGCCCGCTTCGATGTAGCCGCCGGTGGGCTCGCCCAGGATCGCCACGTCGGCAGCCAGCCAGTCCGGCAGCTCACGCTCGATGCGGCCCAATCCGTTTGCCGCCGCGTCGATTTCCTCGCAGTCGTAGAACACCAGCGTCAGGTCGTGCGTGGGCTCGGCGACGGTGGCCGCGAGATGCAGAAAAACCGCGTCGCCCGATTTCATGTCCGCGGTGCCGCAGCCGTGCAGCTCCCCGTTGTCCAAGCGGCTGGGCAGGTTTCCGGCCACCGGGACGGTGTCGAGGTGTCCGGCCAGCAGCACTCGCGACGGGCGGCCCAGCTGCGTGCGTGCCAGCACGGCGTCTCCGTTGCGGACGATCTCGAAGCCGGACGTCTGGGCGCGCAGCGCGGCCTCCACCTCGTCGGCCAGGCGCGCCTCGTCCCTCGATTCACTACGGATGTCGACCAGCGCGGCGGTCAGCTCGATGGGATCCCCGCGCAAGTCCAGCACGTATCCAGGTTAGTGGCGCCTGCAGGGCGCGGCGAAGCGGGCGCCGCGGGTCGCGAACTAACTCGCGACACATAAACCATGCACACGAAACCCCGGTTGCGATGTGCGTGGCTTATGTCTCGACGCGTGGCACCACGCGGCGGGTCGGCAAAGACGACCGCCAGCGCGGACCCGCGTGCCCGACAAGTAGCGTGTCGAGGCGTGACAGGAGCTGCAGGCATCGGGCTGGCAACGCTGGCCGCCGACGGATCGATTCTCGATACATGGTTCCCCGCACCGGAACTAATCGAATCCGGGACCGGCGCCACGTCGCGGCTTGCGCTCTCCGATGTGCCCCCGGAACTGGGCCCGCTGATCGGCCGCGACGACGACCGCGGCACCGAGACCATCGCCGTGCGCACCGTCATCGGCTCGCTGGACGACGTGGCCGCCGACGCCTACGACGCCTACCTGCGACTGCACCTGCTGTCGCACCGGTTGGTGGCGCCGCACGGGCTGAACGCCGGCGGCTTGTTCGGAGTATTGACGAATGCGGTCTGGACTAATCGTGGACCATGCGCGATCGAGGGTTTCGAGGCCGTGCGGGCGCGGCTGCGGCGCCACGGACCGGTCACCGTTTACGGCGTGGACAAGTTCCCGCGAATGGTGGACTACGTGCTACCGACCGGCGTGCGCATCGCCGATGCCGACCGGGTTCGGCTGGGCGCCCACCTGGCGCCGGGCACCACGGTGATGCACGAGGGCTTCGTCAACTACAACGCCGGCACCCTGGGCGCGTCGATGGTCGAGGGCCGCATCTCCGCCGGCGTCGTGGTGGGCGACGGCTCGGACATCGGCGGCGGTGCCTCGATCATGGGCACGCTGTCCGGCGGTGGCACGGAGGTCATTTCGATCGGCAAGCGGTGCCTGCTGGGCGCCAACGCGGGGCTGGGCATCTCACTGGGCGACGACTGCGTCGTAGAAGCCGGCCTGTACGTCACCGCGGGCACCAAGCTCACCACGCCCGAGGGCAAAGTGGTCAAGGCCCGCGAGCTCTCCGGCGCTGACAACCTGCTGTTCCGCCGCAACTCGGTAAGCGGGGCCGCGGAAGTGGTGGCGCGCGACGGCCAGGGCATCGCCCTGAACGAGGATCTGCACGCCAACTAGCGCGGGCGGCTAGAGCCGGGACGCCACTTCCTCGGCAGCCGGGTCGGTTTCAAGCGCGGTCCCTCTGGTCTCCGGCAGGAGACAGACGCACACGAAGCTGGCCGTTATCAGCGTGCCCATCATGAGGCCGACCGCCCAGCTGCCGTAGGTCGCCAGCAGCGTCCCCGCGATCAGCGGGGGCACCGCGGCGCCGAGAAGGCCGGCGAGGTTCATCGCCACCGCAGCGCCGCTGTAGCGATAGCGCGTGGCGAACAGTTCGGGAACGAATGCCCCCGTGGGTCCGTTGGCGATCGCCGCGGCGGCGAACATGCCGAGGACGGCTACCGCGTACAGCACTGGATTGCGCGTGTTCATCAGCGGGATCACCGCAAACGCGCACGGCAGGCACGCCGCCAGCCCGATCAGCATCATGCGCCGCCGGCCGACTCGATCGGACATCCACGCCGAGAAAGCGACGCACACGATGCTCGTGATCCCGCTCAGTGCGCCGATGCCCCAGATGAAGCTCCGCGAATAGCCCAGATGGGAATGGGCGTACATGACCAGAAACGTGTTGCCGATATAGACGAACCCCATGCCGCCCAGGAAGCTGCCCGCGACCAGAACGATCTCGCGCCGCTGAAAGCGCAGCAGCTCCGCGAGCGGCGCTTTGGGCACCAGGTCGCGGGCTTTTTCTTCGGCGAACACCGGGGTCTCCTCGATGTTCAGCCGTACGTATAAGGCGATGCCGATGAGTCCCGTGCTGATCAGGAAAGGTATTCGCCATCCCCACTCCATGAATGCGGAGCTTTTCTCGCCGATGGTGAGGCTGACGGCGAGAAAGGTCAGGCTGGCGAGCACGCCCGCGGTGCCACCACCGAGGGAGGTGAACATGCCGTACCAGCCACGTTTGCCGGCCGGGGCGTACTCGGCGCTCAGCAACACCGACCCGGCCCATTCGCCGCCGACGGCGAACCCTTGGGACAACCGCAGGACGATCAGGATCAAGGGCGCAGCGATGCCGATCGACGCCGTGCTGGGAACCATGCCCACGCTTACGGTCGAGGCGCCCATGATCAGCAGTGTGGCGACGAGGGTCTTCTTTCGCCCCAGCCGGTCCCCGAAGTAGCCGAAGACGGCCGCGCCCAGCGGCCGGGACAGAAAGGCCGTCGCAAAAGTCGCCAGCGAGGCGACCGTCGCCAACGTGGTACCCAGGTGGGGATAGAACACCGTGGGAAATATCAGCGCCGCCGCGGTGCCGTAGATCAGGAAGTCGTAGAACTCGATCGCCGAGCCGACGAGGCAGGCGATCGCCACCCGCCGCATGGGTGTCGAGCGCGCGATCGTCGCAGTCGACCCGATTGGCCGCTCTAACTCACTCACGCGCCATCCTTCACCGGACCGCTCGGCCGGTCGTCGTTGTCTGCAGGGCTTCACACGAAGCTATGCGAAGCTGCGGGCGAACGCTTGTCCAGAAAGCTGAAAATCTCCTGCGTGTCGCACGACGTGCGGCCCCGGCCTCACGACAGCGTGAACGGACGGTGAACCCTGCCGACAGGCGCGCCGATCAGCCGTCGGACAGCAACTGCTTCTTGAGGACCTTGCCCATGGCGTTGCGGGGCAGCGCGTCCACGATGCGCACCTCGCGTGGCCGTTTGTGCACCGAGAGCTCCTGCGCGATGTAGTTGATCAAATCTTCGGCTTTGAGCTCCGATGCGCCGACGACGAACGCGACGATCCGCTGACCCAGGTCCTGGTCGGGCATCCCGACGACCGCCGCCTCGGCCACCCCGGGATGACCGAGCAGCGCAGTCTCGATCTCGCCCGCGCCGATTCGGTAACCCCCGGACTTGATCAGGTCCACCGACTCGCGTCCGACGATGCGGTGCATCCCGCCGTCGTCGACGACCGCGACATCGCCGGTGCGGTACCAGCCGTCGGCGTCGAACGCCTCCGCGGTGGCCTCCGGCCGATTCAGGTAACCGTCGAACATCGTCGGGCCGCGGACGTGCAGCTTGCCCACGGTTTCCCCGTCGGCCGGCACCGCGGCGCCGTCATCGTCGACCAGCCTGGTCTGCACGCCCGCCAGCCGCAGACCCACCCATCCCGCGCGCCGCTCGCCGTCCACCCGCGTCGAGATGGTGATCAGCGATTCCGAGGCGCCGTACCGCTCGATGGGCTGATGACCGGTGAGCGCGGCCAGCCCCTCGAACACCGGGACCGGCAGCGGCGCGCTGCCGGAGACCAGCAGCCGTGCCGGTTGCAGCGCGCGGGCGGCCGCCTCATCGCCGACCACTCGCGACCACACCGTCGGCACCCCGAAAAACAGTGTGCCCCCGGCTTCCGCGCGGGCCTGGGCATAGGCTCCCGGGGACGGCTTTCCGGTATGCACGAATCGGTTTCCGAACCGCAGCGAGCCGAGCAGTCCCAGCACCAAGCCGTGGATGTGAAACAGCGGCAGCCCGTGCACCAACACGTCGTCGGCGGTCCACTGCCAGGCCTCCGCGAGCGCGTCCAGGTCGGCGCCGATCGCCCGGCGGCTGAGCAGGACGCCCTTTGGCGGGCCGGTGGTGCCCGAGGTGTAGATGATCATCGCGGTGGCGTCCGGCCCCGGCTCGGGATAGCGGTGCCACGAGCGGGCGTGCAATCGCACCGGGATGTGCGGCAGCCCCTCAGGCTCGTCGGGCACGGGTCCGAGCCAGGCCTCCGCTCCCGAGTCGGTGAGCATGTGCCGGCGCTCGGCCGCACCGACATCGGCGGGCACCGGCACGAAGGGCACGCCGGCGATCAGGCAGCCGGTGACCGCGAGCACCGTGGCCGCGCTCGGAGTGGCCAGGACCGCAACCCGGCCCGCGCCGCCGACCCGCTCGGCCACGGACGTCGCGGCGCCGACCAGATCGCTGCGGCTCAGCACCGCACCGTCGATGCGCACCGCGTCAGCGATGTCGGTGGCCGAAACCGTCGAAGGATTCAGAGACGCCAGCAACACGTGAGCAGGCTACCCGGCGGGCGACCGGTCAGTCTTGTTCGTCCCAGATCTTGGTCAGGGTGGCCAGGATCTCCTCGCCCCGGCCCAGCCCGCCGAGGTGACTCTCGCCAGGCAGAACGAACAGCTCGGCGTCGGGCAGCAGGGACACCACATGCTCGCCATGGGCGAAGGGGACGATGTGGTCGCTGTCGCCGTGCCACCAGCGGACCGGGACTTTGACCTCGTCGAGCCGGAATCCCCAGTCTTGGCTGAACAGGATGACGTCGTTGAATGGGGCGGCCAATTGCTTGCGGCTGCCGTTGAGCAGGTCGTCGAGGAACATGGCCCCGAACTCGGGCCGGGTGAGCAGGCGCCGGTCGCCTTCGGGCGATACCGCGGCGTATAGATACAGCGCGATGTTCGCGACGGGACGGATCGACCGGACCAGCAGGCTCGCGCCGATCCGCAGCGGGTCGCCGCCCAGTTTCAGCAGGGGCGCCACCCGCTTACCCAGGTTCATCAGACCGCTGGTGATCCCCTCCTCGCCGAGGAACGGCGCGACGCCGCCGAGCACGCCGACCGCCACCACCCGGTCGGGCAGTGCGGCGGCGGACGCGAGCGCGTAGGGCCCGCCGCCGGACAGGCCGATGACGGCCATTTTGTCGATGCCCAGAATGTTCGCGATCGTCCGCAGGTCGTCGGCGAATTCCCGGATGTTCGCGTACCGGTGCGGCGACGACGAGCCGATCCCGGGGCGGTCCAGGCCGATCAACCGGATGCCGTGGTTTTTCGCGTAAATGCGGGCCTCGGTGGGAATCTGGCGGCGGGCGCCGGGGGTCCCATGCAGCCAGAAGAACGCGCGGCCCTGCGGGTCCCCGAATTCGGCAAAGCCGATCTGGCGGTCCTCGCCGACCGCGATGTTGCCCTCGAGCTTGGGACGGGCGATGTCAAAGGCCATGCCCCGAGCTTTGCATGTGAACGGGCTTTTACAAAAAGCTCACGTCTTTGCTGTGGGTGATTCGCCATAAGTAAATTGTGGGAGCCGCATCCGCGGGATACGGGCATAGGCTTTTTTCATGCCATCGCGAAAGACTTACGCCTCTTATAGCATCGCTTGCGCGCTCGTGTGGGCCGTGATCCTGGCCCTGGTGGCGATCTGGTCCCCCGCTCGTCTGCACACCTTCGGATTGGTCGGCGCCGGCTGGCTGATCGGATGGATCTCCGCGACGATCGCCAGGTCGGTTTATCCGCCCCCGAAACCGAATTGAAAACGAACTACTGAAGCACCCGCTGGCCGATGACCCGCTGCTCGCGCAGGGCGGACACCTCATCGTCGGACAGACCCAGACCGCGCAGGATTTCGTCGTTGTGCTGGCCAAGCGTCGGCGCGGGCATGCGGTGGTGCCGAGCCGGCCCGGGGGTGATGCGAAACGGCCAGCCCGGATAGCGGTGGGCGCCGCTGATCGGACGTTCGAACTCCTCGTAGAAGCCCCGCTCGTCGAGTTGGGATATGTCATACATCTGGTCGCCGGTGATCACCCGCTCGGCCGGAACACCTTGCACCCGAAGCGTATTCAGGATCACGTCGGCTGCCTGCGTGCGGGTCCAGCCGCCGACCATTTCGTCGAAAACGTCGTGATCGACCGTGCCGTCGTCGGGCACGGACAGCGCGACCCACGCTTCGTCCTCGCGGGTCGGATACACCCCCTGCAGATAGCCGCGCCGGCGATTGCCCTCCCGGGGTTGGACCACACCGTTCATCGAGTACTCGATCACGGGTTCGGCGGTCACGCACGCGGCGACCTCGATCTGGGCGACCTCGATCAACCGTCCCTCCCCGGTGCGGCGCCGGTGCTCGAGGGCGGCCAGCAGCGCGACGCCGGCGTGCACACCCACGACGGGGTCGGCGGGTCCCTGGGGGTTGCACGGCGGCCCGTCGGCGTAGCCGGTGACCGCCGACATCCCCGCGGTCTGCTCGAAGTTCAACGCCCACCCGACGTAGTCGCGCCAGGGCCCCTGCAAGCCGAAGCCCGGCATCCGGACCAGAATCACGTCGGGCTTGCAAGCCACCAACGACTCGTAGTCCAAGCCGAACTGCTCCACCACTCGTGGTGAGAAGTTCTCCACGACAACGTCGGCCTGCGCGGCCAGTCGCCTGGCGATCTTGAGTCCGCGCTCCGAGGTGAGGTCGAGCGTGAGGTCCCGCTTGTTGAGGTTGGTGGCCTGCCATAGCGCGCTGCGCTCGTACCAGTCGTCACCCTCGAAGGGAAACGCGCCCGAATAGCGAAAGCCGTCGGGCCGCTGGATGGATTCGACCTTGACGATGTCGGCGCCGAACGCACCCAGGTAACAGGTGAGGTAGGCACCCGCCCAAAAGGTGCTCAGGTCAAGCACTTTCAAACCCGCGAAAGGCTGGGACGTCCGGTGTGGTGTCGGGTCAGGTTGTGCCACAGGGCCGTCAGTGAACCGAAAGGCCTTTCCCGGTCGCTGGAATCCCCCGCCATCGACGAAGAATCCCCGCTTGGCGTATTGCGGACATTCCAGAATAGTGGCGCCGTCGTTGACCGGGGCGGCCGGAATCCGCAACGCCTGGCACAGTTCGACGATCTCCGCGACGCCTTGCTCAGCCAGCAACGGTTCTGCGCGAGAATAGAATTCGGCACGCTCGGGACCTCCCAACATGACCGCGATCTGCTGCTCGCCGAACTCGGGAAGGCCGAGCATCGCGCACACATCAAGCCAGTGTTGACCGGTCAGACAATTGATGCCCACCCAGCCGTCGGCGGCGCGGACCACCCCCAGCATCGGGGCGGATCGAACGTTGCTGGGCAGGCCCAGACTGCGCATTCGCTTGGCCATCAGCATCGGATACGGCAGGGTCGACAGCAGCGACTCGAGTTCGGAAACGTCCACCTCCCGAACACGACCGGCCGGCTGCAGTCGCAGCGCGGTCAACGCACCCAGCGCGCCATAGGCGCCCGCGACGTATTCGGCGATGCGGGCGCCCACCTGCACCGGCGGGCGGTCGGGATCGCGGGCGCTGACCCAGCCCGCTGCCGCCTGCACAGTCAGCGACGTGGCCGGCCGGTCCCGCCAGGGTCCGGACTGCCCGAAGTGGGATATCCGGAGCAGCAACAGGTTTGGGTTGATCTTGCCCAAGCTGTCGATGTCGAATCCCCAGCCGTCCAGTGTTCCGGGCGGAAAATTCTCGACGAGCAGGTGCGCACCCGCAATCAGTTCGCGGGCATCGTCAAGGGTGCGCAGGCGCTTGCCGGCGTTGAGGTACTCGAACAGCCCGCCGCGCTGCGGGTCGACGACTCCGCCGGGGAACGGGCCCCACCGGCGCAGTGGGTCACCGCCGGGCGGCTCGACCTTGGTGACCTCCGCCCCGAGGTCGACGAGAAGCTTTGTGGCGTAAGGACCTGAGATCTCGTTGGCGATTTCGACGACGTGGAGCCCCGCGAGGGGTCCCGTCACGCGGGTACCCCGATGGCCATCGGCTCCATGTACTGGTGCAGGCCGCCGAGTCCACCGCCCTCGCGACCGAATCCGCTCAACTTGAAGCCACCGAACGGGGCACCGCCGGGCCCGCACCCATTGACGGCGATCTGTCCGGTGCGGATGCGGCGCGCGACTCCGACGGCCCGGTCGACGTCGCCACCCCACACCGCGCCGGACAGTCCGTACTTGGAGTTGTTCGCGATCGCGACTGCGTGGTCGTCGTCGCGGTAACGCAGCACCGTCAACACCGGTCCGAACACTTCTTCTTGCGCGATAGCCGAATTCGGCTCCACCTCGGTGAGGATCGTCGGTTCGAAGTAGTAGCCGACGTCCAGCCCGGCCGGACGGCCGCCACCGGTCACCAGTTTGGCTCCGTCGTTGCGTGCCCAAGCAACGTGCGCCTCGACCCGCTCGCGCTGGGCCGCACTGATCAGCGGACCCATCTGCACCTCGGGGTCGGCCGGGTCGCCGACCTTGACCGCCCGGGCCAGCGCGACGAGCCGGTCGACGACGTCGTCGTGCAGCGAGTCGGGAAGCAGCAGCCGGCTGTGCAGGATGCAGGCCTGTCCGGCGTGCAGCGAGCAGCAGTCGAACAGCACCTGCGCCAACATCTCGTCGGTCACTGTCGTGTCGTCCAGAATGATGCTGGCCGACTTGCCGCCCAGCTCCAGCAGGATCCGTTTCATGGTGTCGCCGGCGGCCGACATGACCTGGCGGCCGACGAGCGAGCTGCCGGTGAAGCTGACCATATCGATTTGCGGATCGGTGGTCAGCAGCCTGGCGGCCTCGACGCCGGACGGCGTGACGACGTTGACCACGCCGGGCGGAATGTCGGTGTATTCGTCGATGATTCGCGCGAGCGCGAGCCCGGCGACCGGTGTCAGGGGCGAGGGCTTGAGCACGACGGTGTTGCCCGCGCCCAGCGCGTGATTGAGCTTCATGACGTTGAGGCAGTGCGGGAAGTTCCACGGCGTGAGGATCGAGACGACCCCGAGCGGCTGATGACGTAAAAGGGTTGTCCCCGCGCCGATTCCGCTCACCGCCTCGTCGGTCAACTGCGTGGTGAGCTGGGCCGCGTGCATGGACATGTATGCGGCGCCGTCGATTTGCATCACCCGCTCGTTGGCGATGCAGCCCCACTCGGCTTGGGAGAGCGCGAAGAACTCGTCGGCGTGCTTCATCAACGCGTCGCCGAGCTGGCTGAGGCAACCGGCGCGCTCCTCGAGGCTCATCGCAGCCCAGGGCCCGTCGTCGAACGCGCGCCGCGCCGCCGCGATCGCCTGCCCGACCTGCGCGACGCTGGCGTCGGGCGCGGTGACGAAGGCCTGCTCGGTGGCCGGCGAGACGTCGTCGTAGCGGCCATCCTCCGGCGCAACCCAGCTGCCGTCGATGTAGAGCTGATAGGTGTCGACAAGTGGTCCCGGAGGTTGTAGCTCGGCCATCTGCTTCCTCACCCGAATGTCGGTCATCTAGGGACATAGTGTTCACCCGTTCGAGGCGGGCGTCAATCACCAATCGAGCGAATTGCCGCCTCTTTCAAGATGTTGTCGGCTTATTGACATCGGCGGGCGGCACAGAGTAGACACGTTTTGCAGGACAGATGACATGAATCTGTCGGATTGGCCCTCTCGCCGATCTTCCCCAGGGAGGTTTGCCCGTGCAGACTGCGTTTCCCCTGCACTCGCCCGATTTCTACGCGGGCGACCCCTATCCCGTATACCGCGAACTGCGTGCGACGGCGCCGGTGTGCTGGAACGACGTCGCCAACTTCTGGGCGCTGCTCAAGTACGAGGACATCCGGTTCGTGTCGAGCAACCCGGCGCTGTTCTCATCGACCGAGGGCATCACCATTCCCGATCCGGCGATGCCGAGCCCGGTGCAGCAAGGCAGTCTGATCTTCACCGACCCGCCGCGGCACCGGCAGATGCGCAGGCTGATCAACGCGGGCTTCACCCGCCGGCGAGTGGCCGTGCTGGAGCCGAAGATCCGCGAGATCGTGCGCGGGATCCTCGACGGCATCGAACCGGGGTCCGTACACGAGTTCGCCGAAACGATCGCCGCTCCTCTGCCGACCCGGATGATCGCCGAGCTCATCGGTGCCCCGCCCGACGACTGGGAACAATTCCGGGCGTGGTCGGACGCGGCCACCGGATCCGCCGACCCCGAGATCGAGCTCGATCCGCTGGTGGCCAGTGGCCAGCTGTACGAGTACTTCCAGAAGTTGATCGGAGCCAGGCGCATCGAGCCGCGCGACGACCTGCTGTCGGTGCTGGCCGCCGCCGAGATCGACGGGATCTGGTTCACCGACGAAGACCTGCTCAACTTCGCGTTCCTGTTGCTGGTGGCCGGCAACGAGACCACTCGCAATCTGATCGCGCTGGGTACGTGCGCGTTGATCGCACACCCCGACCAATGCCGCCTGCTGGTCGAGGATCCCGGACTGATCCCGACTGCCGTGGAAGAGATGTTGCGCTGGAACAGTCCGGTGGTCCACATGGCGCGCACCGCGACCACCGACATCGAGATTCGCGGCCA
Organism: Mycobacterium sp.; assembly: GCA_036500645.1. Classification (GTDB taxonomy): domain Bacteria; phylum Actinomycetota; class Actinomycetes; order Mycobacteriales; family Mycobacteriaceae; genus Mycobacterium. Next base: position 21,506 of record DASYBR010000059.1, read on the forward strand.
GCGGATCGCCAAAGGCGACGTGGTGGTGATGCTGTACGGCTCGGCCAACCGGGATGAGGACATCTTCGGCGCCGACTCGGAGGAGTTCAAGGCGACCCGCCATCCCAACCCGCACATCGCCTTCGGCTGTGGTGAACATTCCTGCGTCGGTGCGCAATTGGCGCGTCTGGAGGCATCCGTGATGTTTGACGAACTGCTGCGCCGCTTTCCCAGGCTGGAACTGGTGGGCGACGTGGCCCGGATGCGGGCCACCATGGTGCCCGGAGTGAAGCGCATGTCGGTGCGGCTGCTGGGGGCCTGACCGATGGACTTGGAGTACTCGCCCGAGCAGGAGCGGCTGCGCGCCGAGATCCGCGCCACTCTCGAGCAGGTGATGACGCCCGAACGCACCGCCGCGATCGACGAACGCATCGAGGGTGGCCCCGCGGTGCGCGAATGTGTGCAGGCCCTGGCCGCGGCCAATCTGCTCGGCGTCGGCTGGCCCAAAGAATATGGTGGACAGGGGTTCTCGGCAGTCGAGCAGTTCATTTTCTCCGAAGAGGCGCGACGGGTCAACGCTCCCATTCCGCTGGTGACGTTGAACACTGTCGGGCCCACACTCATGCAGTGCGGCACCGAGGAACAGAAGCGGCAGTTGCTGCCCGCGATCCTCGATGGCAGCATCGAATTCGCGATCGGTTACTCCGAGCCCGGCGCGGGAAGCGATCTGGCCTCGCTGCGCACCACGGCGGTCCGCGACGGTGACGACTACATCATCAACGGCCAGAAGCTGTTCACCAGCGGCGCCGCCTACGCCGACTACATCTGGCTGGCCGCCCGCACCGACCCGAATGTGAAGAAGCACAAGGGCATTTCCATTTTCATCGTGCCCACATCGTCGCCGGGCTTCTCCTGGCAGCCGCTGCACACCATGCCTGGCGTCTCCACCTTTTACTCCTTCTACGACGATGTGCGGGTCCCGGCGAGTGCACTGGTGGGCGGCGAAAACCAAGGGTGGCAACTGATCACCACGCAGCTGAACTTCGAACGCGCCGCCCTGGGCAATCTCGGCGCGCTCGAACCACTGTTCGCCAAGACGCTGGACTGGGCCACCAGGACCGAGCTCGACGGCGTGCGCGTCATCGACCAGCCGTGGGTGCAATTCGCCCTGGCCCGGGTCGAAGCGCAGGTCGCTGCGTATAAATTGGTCAACCTGCGCGTCAACGCGGCGATGACCAAGGGCGCGCTGAACATGGGCGAAGCCTCGGCCGCAAAGGTGTTCGGCACCGAGCTGACCCAGCAGGTCGCCCGCGAGCTGCTGGAAGTGCTCGACCACAACGGGATACGCCGCGGTGCCGATGCGCCGCTGCGTGGGGCCCTGGAAGCCGCCTACCGCTTCGCCGTGATCAACACGTTCGGCGGTGGCGCCAACGAAATTCAACGTGACATCATCGCCATGGCCGGACTGGGCATGCCGCGAGCACCTCGTGACCTTCGGGCTCCACAAGACGGTCAAGGCAAATCAGGAGGACAGAGTCAGTGACCGATTCAGAAACCGAGTTTCAGGCCAAGCTGCGAGCGCTTGTCGGCCAGACCACCGGCGGCACCGGAAAGCCAACGGTGGCACCGGATCCAGTGAATCAGCCGATGATCCGGCACTGGGCCTACGCGCTCGACGACATGAATCCGGTTTACCTCAACCCGGAGTTCGCGGCCGCGTCGCGGTTCGGCGGCATCGTGTCGCCGCCGGTCATGCTGCAGACCTGGACCATGCCGTCGCCGAAGCTCGAAGGAATCGGCGAACGCGGCGGGGCGCCCATGGAGATCAAGGACAACCCGACTGCGTTCCTCGACGACGCCGGCTACAGCAGCACGGTGGCGACCAACTCGGAGTTCGAGATCGAGCGCTATCCCCGGCTGGGCGACGTCATCAGCGCGACGTCGGTCTTCGAAGAAGTGTCCGAGGAGAAGAAGACCGTCAAGGGCAGCGGCTTCTTCCTGACGTGGGTGATCACCTACACCGACCAGAACGGCGACGTGCTGGGCCGCCAGCGATTCCGGGTGCTGCGATTCAGGCCGGCATCCTGATGGCGTCCCGACTGGCACCGACGATCAGCCCGGACACCGAGTTCTTCTGGAACGGGCTGCGCGACCACAAACTGCTGATCCAGCGCTGCGGCGGTTGCGGAACCCTGCGCAATCCGCCTCGGCCGATGTGCCCGAACTGCCGCTCCCTGGACTGGGACGCAATCGAGTCGTCGGGCCGCGGCACGGTCTACAGCTACGTGATGCCGCACGAACCGCGGGTCCCGTTCTTCGACTATCCCTACATCGTCGTCTTGGTGGAGCTCGCCGAAGGGGTGCGGCTGGTGTCGAACCTCTGCGACATCGAACCGGCCGGCGTCACCGTCGGGATGCCGGTGCAAGTCTTCTTTCAGGACTTCGATAACGACCTTGTGCTGCACCAGTTTCGGCCGGCAGGGTGAGGGTCGATGGACTTCTCGTTCACCGAAGAGCAAGAGACCATCGCCAAACTGGCCCGGGAGCTCTTTGGACGCCGGGCCACCCCCGAACGCCTGGCCGAACTGGAGGCCGGCGAAACCCGTTATGACGCCGCGCTGTGGCAAGAGCTCGCGGCGGCCGACCTGCTCGGGACGGCCTTGCCGGAAGAGGTGGGCGGCAACGGCGGCGGCTTTGTGGAGCTCGGGGTGCTGCTGGCCGAGGTCGGCGCGGGCGTCGCGCCGGTGCCCGCCTACGCGACGCTGGCGCTGGGCGCGGACCCGATCGCCCGCCATGGCAGCGCGGAGCAACGGCAGCGCTTCCTGCCCGATGTCGTTGCGGGAAAACGCATCCTGAGCACAGGCCTGCAGGAGCCCGGCCGCTCCGACCCCACGCGTCCGGCCACCACCGCCCGCCGTGACGGTCCCAACTGGCGACTCGACGGGGTCAAGGAATTGGTGCCGGCCGCCCAACTGGCCGACACCGTGTTGATACCCGTCGTCACCGATGACGGTGCGGTGGGCCTGTTCCTGTTGGCGACCGACGCGCACGGCGTCGAGGTTCGGCCGGTGGCGACCACCAACCGCGAACCGCACGCTGACGTATTCCTTGACGGTGCAACCGTTTCCGACGCCGACCGGCTCAACGGCCCGATCGGGGAGCTGCACACGCGGGCGCTCGTCGCGCTGTGCGCGATCCAGCTCGGCGTCGCCGAGCGCGCGTTGCGGATGGCCGCCGACTACACAAGCGGGCGTGAGCAATTCGGGCGCCCGATCGGCAGCTTCCAGGCCGTGCAGCAACGGATGGCCGACGCGTTCATCGATGTCGAGGCGATCCGGTGGACGACGTGGCACGCGGCCTGGCTGATCGCGCACGGACGGCCCGCCGAGCGGGCCGCCCGCATCGCCAAGTTCTGGGCGGCCGATGCCGGTGCCCGCGTTGCCGGGACCACCCAGCACGTGCACGGCGGGATCGGGATCGACGTCAGCTATCCCCTGCATCGCTACTTTCTGTGGGCCAAGCACAACGAGCTCACCCTCGGTCCAGCCTCCCTACAGCTGGCCTGCCTGGGCAGTACATATTCGGAAGGACATTGATGACGATCACCAACGCCCGCACGAAAACCATGCAATGGGCGGGCATCGAGGTCGGCGACGAGGTGACTCCCCTCGAAATCCCGATCACCACAACGATGATCGTCGCCGGCGCGATCGCGTCGCGCGACTTCATGCCGGTGCACCACGACCGCGAGTACGCCAAGCAGCAGGGCTCGCCCAATCTGTTCATGAACATCCTGACCAGCAACGGTTATTGCGTGCGCTTTCTCACCGACTGGGCCGGACCCGAGGCGATGGTCAAGAAGCTGTCGATCCGCCTCGGCGTGCCGTGCTTCCCGGACGATCCCCTCCGTTTCACCGGCAGCGTGACCGGCAAAACCGAAGGGACAGGCGGCGAGAATTTCGTCGAAGTGACGTTCAGGGCAGCCAACAGCCTCGGCGATCACGTCTCGGGGACCGCGGTGGTCAGCCTGCTCGACGGGTCCTTCGAAAGTGACGAAGCATGAGCGGTGCGCTGCCGGGCAGCTGCGCGATCGTCGGCATCGGTCAGACGGAGTTCTCCAAGGAATCCGGCCGCAGTGAACTGCAATTGGCGTGCGAGGCGGTCAGCGCCGCGCTTGACGACGCCGGCCTGGCGCCCAGCGATGTGGACGGCATGGTCACCTTCACGATGGACTCGAGCGACGAGATCGACATCGCGCGCAATGTGGGCATCGGCGACCTGAGCTTCTTTTCCCGCGTCCACCACGGCGGCGGCGCGGCCGCCGGCACCGTGGTGCACGCGGCGATGGCGGTCGCGACGGGCGTCGCCGACGTGGTGGTGTGCTGGCGCGCCTTCAACGAACGTTCGGGATTCCGGTTCGGCGGCAGCGGGCGCACCAGCGCGGCGACCCCGCTGTTCATGGCGCACTACGCGCCGTTCGGATTGATTACTCCCGCAGCGTGGGTCGCGATGCACGCACAGCGCTACATGTCGACCTACGGGGTCAGCAACGCCGATTTCGGCCGGATCGCCGTCGTCGACCGCACGCACGCCGCCACCAACCCCGATGCCTGGTTCTACCAGCGCCCGATCACCTTGGAGGACCACCAGAATTCGCGCTGGATCGTCGAACCCGTGCTGCGACTGCTGGATTGCTGTCAGGAAAGCGACGGCGGTGTCGCGCTCGTCGTCACCAGTGCGCAGCGCGCCCGCGACCTCAAGCAGCCGCCGGCCATCATCACCGCGGCCGCGCAGGGTGCGGCGGCCAACGGTGAAATGATGACCAGCTACTACCGCGAGGACATCACCGGGCTCCCCGAGATGGGAGTGGTCGCCCAACGGCTGTGGCGCGATTCGGGCCTGAAACCGCAAGACATCCAAACCGCCTTCATCTACGACCATTTCACGCCGTTCGTCTTCACTCAGCTCGAGGAACTCGGTTTCTGCGGGCGCGGTGAAGCCAAGGATTTCGCGACCGTCGAGCGGCTGTCGCTCGGTGGCGAATTCCCGATCAACACCAACGGTGGGCTGCTCGGCGAGGCGTACATCCATGGCATGAACGGAATCACCGAGGGCGTGCGCCAAGTTCGCGGGACGTCTCACAACCAGGTGGACAACGTGGAGCACGTGCTCGTCACCTCGGGCACCGGGGTGCCGACCAGCGGGCTGATTCTCGCACCGGCGGGCTGAGGGGACCAACATGGCCAGGCTGGCACTTCTGACCGCTCATGGCGGGCCCATCGAGTTGGCCGAATTTCCGTTGTCCACCCCGGCGCCGGGTACGGCGGCGCTCAAGCTGCGGATGGCCGGTATCTGCGGGTCCGACTTGCACATCTTCCGCGGCGAACTGCCCCTTCCCTGCCCGTTCGCCATGGGGCACGAAATGGTCGGCGAGATAGCGGAACTCGGTGACGGCCTGACCACCGACGCCACCGGTAAGCCGCTGGCCGTCGGTGATCGAGCGGTGACGCCGTACTTCTGGTTCTGCGGTCAATGTCACGCATGCGCGCGTGGGCGCTCGTACGCATGCCAGAACCTGATGGCCGGCGAATACCGCACCCACGAGCAGCCGCCGCATTTCGTCGCCGCCTACGGCGAGTACTACTACACCAGCCGGCGTCAGCCGCTGTACAAGGTGCCCCAAGACCTCGCCGACAAAGCCGTAGCCCCGCTGAATTGCGCCCTGGCTCAAGTGCTTTTCGCGCTGCGAGACGTCCAGCTGGGCGACACCGTCGTCATCCAGGGCGCGGGCGGGCTGGGCATCAATGCCGCCGCCGTTGCCCGCACCGCGGGCGCCGCCGAGGTCATCGTCATCGACAAGATCACCGAACGCCTCGACCTGGCAGCCGATTTCGGCGCCACCCACTGCATCGACGCGAGCGACATCTCGACCGCGGAGGTCACCGAGCGGGTCCGCCGGCGCACCGACGGCATCGGCGCCGACTGGGTGCTCGAAGTTGTCGGCGTGCCCGCCGTGATTCCCGAGGGCATCGGCTTCCTCAACAACGGCGGCACCCTGCTCGAAGTCGGCAACGTCGGCATGGGACGCACCTTCGAGCTCGACCCGAGCGCCCTGGTCTACGGCAACAAGTCCGTGCGCGGCGTGATGCTCTACGACCCGGTCACGCTGGCGATCGGGTTGACATTCCTGCAGCACACCAGTTTTCCGTTCGACCGGCTGATGCCCGAGCCGTTCCATTTGGCCGACGTCAACGCCGCATTCGCCTCGGCCAATGCCGGGTTGGTGCCCAGGGGGGCTCTGGTTCCGTGACGACTCAGGCGACCTCGGCGGCCGACACCCGCGATCTCATCGTGGAGTCTGCGTACGCCTGCTTCGCCAAACAGGGGCTGCAGAAGGCGACCATCGTGGACATCGCGAAAGCCGCCGGCGTGTCCCGCAGCACGATCTATGAGTACTTCAGCGACAAGGCCGAGATCATCGAAGCCTGCGCCGAACACGCGTCCGAGCGCTTCTATCGGGAGATGTCCGCGGCGATGGACCGCGGTGGCTCGCTGGAGGAAAAGCTCAGCCAAGCGGCGGTATTCGTGACGCGGGCGCGCCACGCCATCGCCTCCGAGAAGTACTTCGACGAAGACGCGATCAGCCTGCTGCTGACCAAGGACGCCGCGGTGCTGTTGCGCGAGTGCGTCGACTTCTTTGCGCCATACCTGTCGGCGGCAAAGCTCACCGGCGAGGTACGCAAGGACCTCGATGTCGAGGCCGCGGGCGAATGGTTTGCGCGAATACTCTTTTCACTGTTCAGCACGCCGTCATCGACGCTGAACATGGACGATCCCGATGTCGTCGCCGAGTTCGTGCGCGCGCACGTGTTGCGTGGATTCACGGGTGATCGTCCGCGACCCCGTCGCGCTCAGTGACCGCGTCGAGAGTGACTCCTGAGCAGCGCGTCGTATCAAACCTGACTTGGCTCACGATTCGCGGTTCGCGGTAGTCGCAGCGGGTTGTATTCGGTTTGGGCTGATGCGATCTGCGCACTAAAGTCGTGGACGTCGGTGAGCGTTTGGTGGCCAATCAGCTTGTCCCGCTTGGCCAATGATGACGGTCACAGCTTGCGCGGATTGGGCAGTCGAGATTTGTCGTACCCGGCTGCGATGATGAGGTCATGTCCTCGACCGCATCGCCTCTCGCGGCAGTGAGCCCTGCTGAGCGCCTTGAGGTGCTGTTCGACGAGTTGGCGGAGTTGGCCGGTCAGCGCAACGCGATTGATGGGCGCATCGTGGAGATCGTCGCCGAGTTGGATCGCGACGAGCTTTGCGGCGCCACGGGCGCACGGTCGGTCGCGGCGTTGGTGGCCTGGAAGATCGGCTCGTCATCGGCAAACGCCCACACGATCAGCACCGTCGCGCGCCGGCTTGAGGCGTTTCCGCGGTGCGCACAAGGCATGCGGGAGGGTCGACTGTCGCTGGATCAGGTCGGCGTCATCACGGCGGGGGCGGGTGAGGGATCTGATGAGCATTACGCGGAGTTGGCGCGCTCCGCCACGGTCAACCAGCTGCGCACCGCGGTCAAGCTGGAACCGCGACCCGAACCCGATTCTCGGCCCGAACCGCAGCGCTCGATCACCAAGACCTCCAGCGAGGAGTTCACCTGTTGGCGGATCAAACTTCCGCACTTGGACGCGGCGAAGTTCGACGCGGCGCTGGCGTCTCATCGTGATGCGCTGATCG
>DASYBR010000060.1:0-2709 GCA_036500645.1 Mycobacterium sp.
TCCGAGCAGGCGATCGTCGCCGACGGCATCATCGGTCTGCAGGCCCTCGACCGGGCACCCGGCTTCCGATCGACGGGCCGGTTGGCCGGCGACACGGTGCGCGCGCACATCAGCGGCACCGACCTCGTCTGCGACCGGGCCGGCCACTGGATGGTGCTCGAAGACAACCTGCGGGTGCCGTCGGGCGCCGGGTACGCGATCGCCAACCACCGGCTGCTGAGCAAGCACCTCCCCGAGCCGCAATCGCTCGCCGCGATCGAGGACGTCGGCCGGGCGCCGCAGATGCTGCTTGAAACGCTGCGTGCAGCGGCGCCGCCGCACGCCCCTGACGACCCCGTGATCGCGCTGCTGTCCGCAGGCTGGGAAGACTCGGCCTGGTTCGAGCACACCTTCCTGGCCGAGGAAATGGGCATCGCGCTGGTGCAGCCGGCGGACCTGTCGGTGCGCGACGGAAAGCTGGTGCGCCACATCGGTTCCGACGTCCGACGCATCGACGTTGCCTACGTGCGGATGGACGAGGACATGCTGCTGTCTTCTACCGGTTACGACGGCGCTCCGCTGCGGCCGGAGCTGCTCGGCGCGATCGCCGACGGCAATCTCACCATTGCCAACGCACTCGCCAACGGGGTGGCCGACGACAAAGCGATTTACGCCTATGTGCCGGCCATGATCGAGTACTACCTTGGGGAAAGACCGAAGCTGGCTCAGGTTCCGACCTGGATCTGCGCCGAGCGTGAGCAGCGCGACTTCGTGCTGGCCAACCTCGCCGATATGGTGGTCAAACCCATCGACGGGTTAGGCGGAACAGGAGTGTTGATCGGCCCGGACGCCTCGGATGCCGCGTTGGAGGCGCGTCGGCGTGAGCTGGTCACCCAACCCGAGCGGTTCATCGCCCAGGAGTTGGTTGCCCTGTCCACCCATCCCACCTTCGACGGTGACGGCATCTACCCGCACCATGTCGATCTGCGTGCGTTCGTCCATCTTCGGGCCGGTGCCGGCGCATCGCCATCGGCGCAGGTTATACCTGCGGCGTTGACCCGGGTCGCCAGCCGCGGGTCGCGGATCGTCAACTCGTCGTACGGCGGGGGCAGCAAGGACACCTGGATTCTCGTCGGGCCAAGAACAGGTGAAAGTTAGTAAGGGAGACTCCACATAGACGGAAGCAGGAGACATGTGCGGTATCTGCGGTGAGATCCGCTTCGACGGGCAAGCGGCCGATGTCGGCGCCGTAGTCCGGATGACCAGCGCGATGACGTCGCGCGGACCCGACTCGGACGGCGTGGTGGCGCACGGGCCGGTGGCGTTCGGGCACCGGCGGCTGTCGATCATCGACCTGTCCGCCCACGGCGCCCAGCCGATGGTCGACAGTGACCTCGGCCTGACGCTGGTGTTCAACGGCTGCATCTACAACTACAAGGAACTGCGCAAGGAACTTCAGGCCGAGGGCTATCGCTTCTTCTCGACGGCCGACAGCGAGGTCGTGATCAAGGCCTTCCATAAATGGGGAACGCATTGCGTCGACCGCTTCAAGGGGATGTTCGCGTTCGCCGTCCTCGAGCGTGACACCGGAGTGGTGACGATGGCGCGCGACCGGTTGGGCATCAAACCGCTGTATCTGGCGCCCTCGCCGGGCCGACTGCGGTTCGCATCCACCGTGCGTGCGCTGCTCAAATCCGGCGGCGTGGACACCGAACTGGATCGCCAGGCACTGCACCACTACATGACATTTCACTCCGTGGTGCCGGCGCCGCGGACCGTTTACCGCGGCGTGCACAAGCTGCCGCCGGCAACGGTTCGGGTAATCCAGCCCGACGGTTCGCACACCGACACCGTCTACTGGAACCCGGAGTTTCGTCGCGATCCGGACAAGGCGTCCTGGTCGGCCGGCGACTGGCAGGCCGCCCTGATGGACGCGTTGCGTGCCGGCGTGAAACGCCGGATGGTCGCCGACGTGCCGGTCGGTGTGTTGCTGTCCGGTGGCATCGACTCCTCGGTTGTGGTGGCGCTGCTCGCCGAACAGGGCCAACATGGCCTGGCCACTTTCAGCATCGGCTTCGACGCCGCCGACGGCGAGTCCGGAGACGAGTACTTCTATTCCGACCTGGTCGCCAAGACCTTCGACACCGACCACCACAAGATCCACATCGACTCCTCGCTGCTGATCCCGGCGGTGCCGAAAACCATTGCCGCGATGAACGAACCAATGGTCAGCCACGACTGCGTGGCCTTCTACCTGCTGTCAGAGCAGGTCAGTAAATCGGTGAAGGTGGTGCAGTCCGGGCAGGGCGCCGACGAGATACTGGCGGGCTACTTCTGGTATCCGCCGCTGGCCAACATCGCCCGTGAACAGACGACGGAGGCCTACGCCAAGGTGTTCTTCGATCGCGACCACGACGACGTGCTGTCGATCTTCACGCCCGACTACGGGATCGACGAAGACGTGAGCCGCGAGTTCGCGAGCGCCCACCAGGGTGCGCCGGGCGCCGACTCCGCGGTGGACGCGGCACTTCGCCTGGACACCCAGGTCATGCTGGTCGACGACCCGGTCAAACGCGTCGACTCGATGACGATGGCATGGGGTCTGGAGGCGCGGGTGCCGTTCCTCGACCACGACTTCGTCGAGCTGGCCGCCACCTGCCCGCCCGAGCTGAAGCTGGCCTCGAATGGCAAAGGGGTGCTGAAGGATGCGTCGCGCGCGCTGCTACCGTC
>DASYBR010000061.1:0-13377 GCA_036500645.1 Mycobacterium sp.
GCCACTTCTCGATCTCGCCCGCGATGGTCAGCGGGACGGGGAAGACACCGGGCAGCATGCCCTTCGTCCAGGTGCGGCGCGTAGGCGTTGCCACTGACCTGACTCGCAGAGTGACGTCGCGGTTGAGGTGCTGCGTCTGCGAATCCAACAGTGCCGTCCCGGGTGAAATGGCAATATTGGCAACGAGAACGCTGTAGTTCGACTGAACGTCTTCGACGGTCAACGTCGCCGTGGGGCCTTCGCTCACGGCCGGGTTGTCCCCCGCCGGATGGTGCCGAACGCTGCTGTTGGCATACAGCGCAACCGAGGCCACATATGCCCCGACGACCAACACGACCAGACTCACGATGCCGAGCTTCATCCCCGCCGATCGCACGCTTTCCCCCTTGTGGAGTCCCCAACCCGACTGCTTGCCGCAGGCAATGCTTCCGACAGGGCAATGTAATGGAACGACCGCGTGCCCGAGGCCGATTCGGCCAACTGCGGGTTGCCTGCCGCACCGCCGACTTCAGGCCGACTTGTCGGTCGGGGGCGGAGAGGCGGCGAAGGGTACTTCCACGCCTTTTTGGAATGACAACGCGGCACTTTGGATCAGCAAAGCGGCGATAAGCACAACCACCCAAAGCCAGGCTTCGGCGGGCCCGATATGCGAGGCCGTGTTCGTGTACCGCAACGCCACGACCGAGCGAACGATTACCGCCGAAACGACGGCGACGGTGATGTACGGGACGACCATTCGGAGCTGTCCCGCGATGCGGCCGGTAGGTTCTTCCGAACGTCGCCTCCCCATTCCGAAGAACCACACGACGGCGGAGACGATTGTCATCGCCACTGGTATCGGAATCGAAAGCCACGTGGCCCAGTCCCACATAGGTTGCAGCGGCCGGTGCGTCTTCGAATTACCCAGCGTCAGCGCGAGGTGCGTGAGCGTATCTTCAACGAAGAACACGGTAATCGAGGGAACGAGTGTCGCCAGGATAAATACGCAATGTTTGGCGAGTATCGCGGACGAGCCCGAAAAGAACTGCACGATGGCGTACAGCAACATATAGATTGAAGCCGCAAACGACACGGCCGCAAGCACTTCCACGGACGCGGCTCGCCCGTCGGTGAGGGCGCAGCCGGTCTCGCCGGCAAGCAGGCCGTATCGCAGTGTTGTGAGAAACAGGCCGAGAAACGCACAGACCAGTGCAATTCCTATTTGTGTCTCATGCTCGACCTCACGCGGCTCCTGCGACCGGTCCTCGCCACGGCGCCGATAGGCGCGGTCGAGCACGAGATTTATGACGACAAAGGCGAAACCGGCGAGGATGCCGGTGAATTGCGCATAGGTTCTGGACACGATCGATATGTCGAACCCAGTCCACAGGACGCAGGAATCGGCAATCGCCCCCATCGCCATTTGCCGAATAGTAGTCGCACCGACCGCCGCGCCGGAGTTTCGACTCGCAAGCCATACTGGCTAATTCGCGGCTTTTCCGGCGCGACTATTCAACGGTGACGGACTTGGCGAGATTTCGCGGCTTGTCGACGTCGTAGCCACGGGCCTGCGCTATCGACGCAGCAAATATCTGAAGCGGGATGGTCGACACCAACGGCTGCAAAAGCGTTGAGACCGAAGGAATCTCGATCAGATGGTCGGCGTGGGGGCGCACGGCGTCGTCGCCTTCTTCGGCGATCACGATGGTCGTCGCACCGCGGGCTTGGATCTCCCGGATGTTGGACAGTAGCTTGGCGTGCAGCATGGCCGACCCCTTGGGCGAGGGCATGACGACGATGACCGGCAGACCGTCTTCGATCAAAGCGATCGGGCCGTGCTTGAGCTCGCCGGCCGCGAACCCCTCGGCATGCATGTAGGCGAGTTCCTTGAGTTTCAGGGCGCCTTCGAGCGCCACCGGGTAGCCGACGTGACGCCCCAAAAACAGCACGGTCGAGGACTGGGCGAATCGACGCGCCAACGCGGCCACCGGCTCGATCGCCGCGATCACTCGCGCGACCTGGTCCGGCATCGCCTCCAGCTCCTGGTATTCACGCTCGACCTCGTCGGGGTACTTGGTGCCGCGAGCCTGCGCGAGCGCCAGTCCGACCAGATAGTTGGCGGTGATCTGCGCCAGGAATGTCTTCGTCGACGCCACACCGATCTCCGGCCCGGCGCGGGTGTACAGCACCGCGTCGCACTCGCGCGGGATCTGCGAGCCGTTGGTATTGCAGATCGCGAGGACCTTGGCCTTCTGCGACTTGGCGTGCCGGACCGCTTCGAGCGTGTCCGCGGTTTCGCCGGATTGGGAGATGGCGACGACCAGCGTGCTGCGGTCCAGCACCGGGTCCCGGTAGCGGAATTCACTGGCCAGCTCCACTTCCACGGGCAGCCGGGTCCAGTGCTCGATCGCGTATTTCGCGAGCAGTCCGGAGTGATAGGCGGTGCCGCAGGCCACTACGAAAACCTTGTCGACCTCACGCAGTTCCTGATCGGACAGCCGCTGTTCGTCAAGGACGATCCTGCCGTCCTCGAAGTGTCCCAGCAGGGTGTCGGCCACCGCGGCGGGCTGCTCCGCGATCTCTTTGAGCATGAAGTACTCGTAGCCGCCCTTTTCGGCAGCCGCCAGGTCCCAGTCGATGTGAAACTCGCGGTATGCCCCGGGTCCCAAGTCCTCATTGCCGTCAAAATCGGTGATCCGGTAGCCGTCCGCGGTGATCACCACGGCCTGATCCTGGCCGAGTTCGACGGCGTCGCGGGTGTGCGGGATGAACGCGGCCACGTCTGAGCCGACGAACATCTCGCCGTCGCCGATCCCGATCACCAGCGGCGTCGAACGGCGGGCGGCGATGATGGTGCCCGGCTCGTCAGCATTGGCGAAGACAAGGGTGAAGTGGCCCTCCAGCCGGCGCAGCACTGCCAGCACAGACGCGGCGAAATCGCCGGCGGTCTCGCCCCGGCGGTACGCCTGGGCCACCAGGTGCACCGCGACTTCGGTGTCGGTGTCGCTGGCGAACTCCACACCCTCGGCCTCCAGCTCGTGGCGCAGGGATGCGTAGTTCTCGATGATGCCGTTGTGAACGACGGCGATCTTGCCGGCGGCATCGCGGTGGGGGTGCGCGTTTCGGTCGGTGGGACGTCCGTGAGTTGCCCACCGAGTGTGGCCCAGGCCGGTGGTTCCGGTCAGCGACGACGACGGCATCTCGGCCACCGCCTCTTCCAGGTTGGCCAGCCGGCCGGCGCGCCGGCGCACGACAAGGGAGTCACCGCCGTCGACCAAGGCGATTCCCGCCGAGTCGTAACCGCGGTACTCCATCCGGCGCAGCGCGTCCAGGACGACCTTGCAGGCAGGCTGCTGCCCGACGTAGCCGACGATTCCGCACATTCTGAACAGGGTAGTGCAGTCGGTCCGGCAGGGATTGCCCCGCGGAACCGACCTGCGCGGGGCCGATTCGCTTTCAATTCAATTCATACGAACTTCATAAATGCCCGAAGCGTTTTTCACCTGATGTATTTGTGGCGTTTTCATCTACTTCATCGCCCCAGCAGGACTCCTCTTTAGACTTGCGAAAATTGGAATGCTGGCAACCATCTGAGCCAGCGGAAAGGACGAGGTTCTTGACGACCGCCTGACCACGACTGCGCAAGGCTTTGCGGCAACCGTCACAGGCAGATACGACTCGAACCAGCGGGTTGTCCTGATGCTTGGCTGGTGCGCAACCGCAACTGTCCTTGGGAATCAACTTTTCATCAGACATCAATGGCGATGCTTCAGCAACCCCGGTAACGCGTTTGATCCAGCGTCTTCAATTCCGAGCGACGCAGAAAATATAGAAATGCGTAAACAGCCGGATAGGTAAACGTTAATAGATGTTAATTGAGAATTCCGCAGCGGGCCTCTTCAAAGAATGACTTTCCGTCCGCCCGCCGCGTGCCAGCTTCCAGGAGGGAATCATGACCGCTGTTCTGCACGATGATGTGGTGCCGGTGCCGCCCGCGCCGGTGGCGCCCGCGCCGGTGCTGACCCTGCAACCGGCGCCGAAGCGGCGTCCACAATCGGCACTTCTCGGCGGCGACCCATTGGTGGACGCGGCCAGCCGTTTGCTCAGCATCCCGCTGCGTCAGGTGTACGCGGTGCTGTGGCGGGTCGGGGTCATCGAGGTGCGGGTCTAGCGAAAGCAGGCCTGCCTTCTACCGGCCCGGCGCAGCACAGCGATGCGCTAACGTCGACGCGTGGCCCGCATCCGCAAGCTCGTTGCAAACCTCAGTCGCCGTGGCCCGAACCGAGTTTTGCGTGGTGACCTGGCCTTTGCCGGTCTGCCGGGGGTCGTGTACACGCCCGAGGCGGGGCTGAATCTGCCCGGGGTGGCTTTCGGTCACGATTGGCTCATCGGTACCGCTCGGTACTCAGGCTTGCTCGAACATCTGGCGTCATGGGGCATCGTGGCCGGCGCCCCGGACACCCAGCGGGGCCTGTCCGCTTCCGTGCTGAACTTCGCCTTCGATCTCGGCACCGCCCTCGACATCGTGTCGGGTGTGCGGTTGGGGCCGGGCAAGATCAGCGTGCATCCGGCCAAACTCGGGGTGCTCGGCCACGGCTTCGGCGGCTCCGCTGCCGTGTTCGCGGCGGCCGGGATGCCGAACAAGCTGGCGGCGGTGGCGGCGATCTTCCCGTCGGTCACCAGTCCCCCGGCCACGCAGCCCGCGGCGACGCTGAAGGTTCCTGGGTTGATTCTGACCGCACCGGGGGACGCCAAGACGCTCAACTCGGACGCGCTGGCGCTTTCCCGCGCGTGGGACACAGCCACTCTGCGCATTGTCAGCAAGGCCCACCGCGAGGGCCTCGCCCAGGGCCGGCGGCTGAGGAAGGTGCTCGGGCTGGGCGGGCAGGACCGACGTACGCAGCGATCGGTTCGGGCGCTGCTGACCGGCTACCTGCTCTACACACTCGACGGTGACAAGACCTACCGCGACTTCGCCGATCCGGATGTGCAGCTACCCAAGACGGACGCGATCGATCCCGAGGCCGAATCGGCGCCCCTGGAAGAGAAGATCGTCGCACTGCTGAAGTAGCGAAACATGATGGCAGACTTGGTTTTTGCCGTTCGGATCGGCCCGCTGTCCGGTCAGCTGCGATTACTCGGCGTTACCGCCAGCCGGCCGGTAGGTCGGTGAGGTGGTTGGGGCAGTAGTCGTAGGCGCCCTCAGACATGACATTGCGCGCGTGCTCGGCGGTCATCTTGGCCCGCAGCATCATGTAGGCGTATTCGGCTGGTGTGTAACCCGATTGAGGACCGGCGGGATCGTCCATCAGCTGGCATGCTTCTTGCTCCTGGCTCGCGTCGGCGTGGGCGATGCCGGAACCGAACAGTGCCGCCAAAACCAGTCCGCCGGAGGCGATCGTGCCAACAGTCCTCATGGGTCCCTCCTCCCCGCGGTCCTCGCGTCCTCTCGCTAGGGAGACTATCTGCGCTGTGGTAAGTGTCGTTGATGCGTACCGGGATCGCTTTGAATTATTCGGGTGGGTTTCACGAAGCCGTGGACCGCGTCGTCGAACTCGAGAAGTCCGGCATTGAGGTCGCGGTCGTGGCTGAGGCGTATTCGTTCGACGCGGTCAGCCAGCTGGGATACCTGGCGGCCAAGACGAACACGGTCGAATTGGCCTCCGGGGTCATCCCGATCTACATCCGCACGCCGTCGCTGCTGGCGATGACGGCCGCGGGGCTGGACTTCGTGTCCGATGGGCGATTCCGTCTCGGCATCGGCACGTCCGGTCCGCAGGTTATGGAGGGGTTTCACGGCGTCACATTCGACGCGCCGCTGGGCCGCACGCGCGAGATCGTGGAGATCTGCCGCCAGGTGTGGCGTCGGGAGCGGGTGCAATACCAGGGCAAGCACTACCAGATCCCGTTGCCGGCGGACCGCGGGACGGGTTTGGGCAAGCCATTAAAGCTCATCAATCAGCCTGTGCGCGAACGCATTCCGATAACCATCGCCGCCCTGGGTCCCAAGAATGTCGAGCTGACGGCCGAGATCGCGGAAGGCTGGCAGCCCGTCTTCTACCTGCCGGACAAGGCCGCGTCGGTCTGGGGCGAGGCGTTGGCGGCCGGTGCCGCCAACCGGGATCCCACGCTGGGCCCGCTCGATGTCATGGTGCACACGTCGCTGGCCATCGGCGACGACGTCGATGAGCGACTGGCCTGGGTCAAACCGCAGCTGGCCCTATACATCGGCGGCATGGGCGCCAAAGGCCGCAATTTCTATCACAATCTGGCGACGCGCTACGGTTTCGGCGAGGTCGCGGACCGCATCCAGGAGCTATATCTGTCCGGCCGCAAACAAGAGGCGATCGACATAGTCCCCGACGAGTTGGTGCGCGGGATGTCGCTGATCGGCCCGCGAGGCTACGTCGCCGAACGCCTGGCCGCCTTCGCCGAAGCCGGCGTGACGACGCTGTTGTTGGCCCCGGTGTCCGCGGACAACGACGAATCGATGCGGTTCGTCAACGAAGCGCTGAAACTGCAACCCGCCTGAGTGGTCACTGACCCGCTTGCGGAAGCTGGTCCGCGGCGATCTCGCACGGCGTTGACCCCTGAGGCGCCGGTTCGGCGGCGGGCGCTGCGACCGGCGCCGCAACGGGCGCAGGCACGTCTGCGGGTGGGGGCGGCTCGATCGGTGCGGGCACGCCAACCGGAGCAGGCGCGCCGGCAGGTGCCGCATCCGGCTTGGCTTCCTCGGTGTCGACGACGTCCTTCACCGCGTCGGACTCGTTGGGCTCGTCGTCGGTGACATCGCTGGCATCGTCGGCGTGAAAGGGATCCTCATCGAGGGAATCGTCGCCTTCGAACGCGTCGGCATTGCCGAGATCGTCAGTCGCCGAACCGATCAGATCGCCCATCGCATCGACGATCCTGCTGGCCAACCCGATCAGACCCCCGCCGCCACCGCCCGACCCGCCGAGCCCACCAAGCCCACCAAGCCCACCGCCCAGATCGCCGGCCGGCGTACCCGCGACATCACCGAGAGCGGCTCCCCAGTCGGTCGCGGGGGCAGCCGGAGCCGCGGCCGCCAACGTCGGCGCCGGATCCGCCGCCGGGGCGGGTGACTCGGCCGGGGCGGCCGGCGGCGGCATCGTGCTCGGCGGGGGTGGTGGTGTCGGCGCGCTCACCTGGGCAGGCTGCAGCGGTTGGTATCCCGGCCCAAGATCGCCGGGAACTTCGAAAAGCACCGCCGGCGCCGCGGCCATCCTGTCGATGACCATGCCGTAGGACGTCTCCACCCCGTCCGATGTGGATCGCATCACCGTCAGCCAGTCATCGCGAATATCGTTGTCCACGTACGGAATTACCTGCTGGCGCACCACCTCCTCGGCGGATTGCCGATCCCCGGCGCCCGTCGTCACCGCCACCGCGGCGGGCAGCCATTCCGGTTGATGCGCCTGCGCACGGTCATCGACGGCGATGGCGGTCGCGACCTTGGAATCGACCAGGTACCAAAGGTTGTCGCGCAGCGATTCGCAGCGCTGGGCCGCCGCGCGGAGTTCGGTCACCACCGCGTTTCCGGCGTCGCAATGACGCTGCAACACCGTCGCCGCGGCATCACCGCCCGGCCCCATCCACGCCGCGGTCAGCTCGGCCACCTGGGCGCGCTGCATCCGCAGCGCTTCCGTCACGGCGACGGCCGCCGCCCGCAGTTCGGTGCAGTCACGGTCGAGCGCGCGAAGGTCGAGACCCTCCTCGCTGTCGAACCATTCGAGAATTCGGGAGGGGTGTGCGGTCAGGTCGGGATGCTGGTAGCCAACCGCCTGGCAGGCCCGCACGTACGTCTGGGTGTGCTCGACGGCGATCCGACCCTCAGCAAGGCGCTCGGCGACGTCCAGTCGGTCGGCCATGGTCAGGCGATCCGTGCCGCGGCATACAGTTCGGCGTCCGCGTAGCGGTCGGCGCTGGCCCGCAGGGCGGCGGCGATCTCGTCGGACGCGCGCGACCACTGCGACAACTCCCCCACCAGTCGCTGCAATTCGGCGCGCAATGCGTCACCGCGCGCCGTGTGCGCCCGGCCGGCAACGGCTCCGTCGAACGACAGCCTCGTGAGCTGATCGCTGAGGGCGCGGTCGATGATTTCGGCGGCCGCCCCGAACTGCTGAGCGACCCGGTATGTCGCCGCGACGTCGATCTCCGTCCGGACAACGGTGGTGGGTCGTACTCCCCTGTCGAATCTCATGTCTAATCCGACGCCCGATGGCGCTCCAGGGTTCCGCGCCGAAATCCAGGCGAGGATCAGCGTGCGGCGCTGACCGCCTCGGCAACCCGGGCGGCGACCCGCTGGGCCACGTCCTTTTCGGGTGCTTCCACCATCACGCGGATCATGGGTTCAGTTCCGGAGGGGCGCAACAGGATTCGGCCGGTGTCACCCAGCTCGGCCTCGGCCTGACCGACGGCGGTCTGCACCGAGGGCGCGGTTGCGGCGGTGGCCTTGTCGGCGACCGTGACGTTGATCAGCACCTGTGGCAATGTCTGCATCGCGGCCGCCAGCGCGGACAGGGACGAGCCGGTCTGCACCATGCGGGTCATCAGCCGCAGCCCGGTGACGATGCCGTCCCCGGTGGAGCCCAGCGCGGGCATCACGATGTGCCCGGACTGCTCGCCGCCCAGGCTGTAGTCGCCCGCTCGCAGCTCCTCCAGGACGTAACGGTCACCGACACCGGTCGTGCGGACGGTGATGC
Source organism: Mycobacterium sp. (assembly GCA_036500645.1). GTDB lineage: Bacteria > Actinomycetota > Actinomycetes > Mycobacteriales > Mycobacteriaceae > Mycobacterium. Next base: position 8,703 of record DASYBR010000061.1, read on the forward strand.
CCGCCGCGCGCATGGCCAGGTGCAGCCCGAGGTTGCTCATCACGGTGGTCACCAACGTGTCCGAAGCCAGTTCGCCGGCCTCCCTCATCGCGCGCGCCAGCACGACCATGATGTGGTCGCCGTCGACCAGGTTCCCGCCGGCGTCGATGGCCAGGCACCGGTCGGCGTCCCCGTCGTGTGCCAGGCCGAGGTCGGCCCGGTGCGCGACAACGGCCGACCGCAACGAATCCAGATGCGTCGAGCCACAGTTGTCGTTGATGTTGAGGCCGTCGGGGTCGGCGTTGATCGCAATGACCCGCGCACCGGCGGCCCGGTAGGCGCGCGGCGCCACCAACGAGGCCGCGCCGTGGGCGCAGTCGACCACCACGGTCAGGCCGTCGAGCCGCAGCGTGCTGGCCTTGCTGAGTTGGCGCAGGTAGCGGTCGGCCGCATCCTCGGCGTCGATGACGCGGCCGATCCCGGAGCCGACCGGGCGCAACTCGGGCCGGGCCACGAGCAGCGCTTCGATCTGATCCTCGGTGTCGTCGTCCAGCTTGCGACCACCGGGGCCGAAGATCTTGATGCCGTTGTCGGGCATCGGGTTGTGCGACGCCGAGATCATCACTCCGAAGTCGGCGTCGTAAGCACCGGTCAGGTACGCCACCGCGGGCGTGGGAAGCACCCCCACCCGCAGCGCGTCGACGCCCTGACTGGTGAGCCCGGCGATTACCGCGGCCTCCAGCATTTCGCCGCTGGCCCTGGGATCGCGACCGATCACCGCGACTTGCCGGCCCGGTGCTCCCGAGCTCGCCAAGTGCCGTGCCGCCGCGGCGCCTAATGCGAGCGCCAGCTCGGCGGTCAACTCGCGATTGGCGACCCCACGGACACCGTCGGTGCCGAATAGTCGACCCATGCGGACAAACCTCTCACAGTTGGCGGTTCAGCACCTAGCGTGCCCGTTCTTTCTGACTGAAACAGGGCACGTTTGTGCGCAGACACGCCGACAACTGCGCACAACGTCTCGTCGAAGATGCTTCGTTGTGGCCGGAAAGCGACCGCTGATCAGCGCTTGCTGTACTGAGGCGCCTTACGCGCCTTCTTCAGGCCGTACTTCTTGCGCTCGGTGGCACGCGGGTCACGCGTCAGGAAGCCGGCCTTTTTCAACGACGGCCGGTCGTCGGGCGATACCAGAATCAGCGCCCGCGCGATACCCAGACGCAGCGCACCGGCCTGACCCGACGGACCGCCACCGGTGAGCAGCGCGAAGATGTCGAAGTTCTCCACCCGATCGACGGTGACCAGCGGGGCCTTGATGAGCTGCTGGTGCACCTTGTTGGGGAAGTAGTCCTCCAGGCTGCGGCCGTTGAGGTCGAACTTTCCGCTGCCGGGCACCATACGCACGCGCACGATGGCTTCCTTGCGGCGTCCGACGGTCTGGATGGGCCGGTCGAAAACGTACGCCTCGGCGGGCGCGGCGGTAGCTTCGGCCGACACTTCCGGCGCCTCGGGAGCTTCCGGGGTTGCCTGGGCTTCTGAGCCCTCGGTTGTTTCGGTCACTGGGCCACCTGCTTGATCTCGTACGGAACCGGCTTCTGTGCGGCGTGCGGGTGCTCCGGGCCTGCGTAGACATGGAGCTTGCGCTGGACCTGACGGCTGAGTTTGTTGTGCGGAAGCATGCCGACAATCGCGTTCTCAACGACGCGGGCGGGGTGCTTTTCCATCAGCTCGCCGATGGTGCGCTTGCGCAGACCGCCGGGATACCCCGAGTGGCTGTAAGCGATCTTGTCGTGCAGTTTATCGCCGCTGATGGCGACTTTGTCGGCGTTGATGACGATGACGAAGTCACCGCCGTCGACATTAGGGGCGAACGTCGGCTTGTGCTTGCCGCGCAACAGGGTGGCTGCTGCGACGGCGAGGCGGCCAAGCACCACGTCCGTGGCGTCGATGACGTGCCACGACCTCGTGGTGTCACCCGCCTTGGGCGCGTATGTGGGCACAGCGCTTACCACTTTCTCTTTGCGAGCCCTCTGGCTCGGGGTGATCCCGGTGTGACCCGGGGGCCGGTCAGGCGTCCGCGGTGGGGTTTTGTCTCGGCGACCGACATTGACCCGAGACCCCGGCGTACCGCACGCCAACCGAGCAGCTTACAGACGCGCATCCCCGCAGGTCAAAATGACTGCGTGGTCCCTCCGGCTCTCCTCCTTCGGGACCACGCAGAGTCTATGGGCGCGGGCGCGTCTACCGTCCCCAGACGCCGGCCGCCCGGCGGTCGGCGTTCGCCACCTCTTCGGCGCCGTCGCGTACCGCATTGCCGAGCTCGACCAGTATCTCGTTGAGCGCCGTTGCGGCCTGATGCCATTTCAGCTGCTCAACCTGGTATGCGGCCGCCGCTTCGCGGGTCCAGAGTTGCTGCAGCGGGGCGATCTGCGATCTCAGCTCGTCCAGCGCGGCGTTGAAGCGAGCGGACGTGGTGTGGATCTCCTGGCGCACCGAGTACTCGATTTCGCCGAAGTTGTAGGACAGCACCGGTTCCACGGCGACCCTTTCTATGACAGGTTCCCGCCGGCAGCGGCGATGTGATTGGCGTGGGTCTGGCCGGCCTCCTGCAGGGTGGCCGCGTTGTGCCGAATGGTCTCAGCGATCGTGTGCTGGACGTGATAAAGCCGCAGCGACTCGGCGTTCCACCGATCCACCACGCCTTTGAACCGTGCGGCGGCGAGCCCGCCCCACACCGATGGCGGCACGCCGCCCATACGGCCGATGAACGCCTGCAACATCGCCCGGATTTCTTCGTTGCGCGCGTCGGTCGCGCCGGCGACAGATCGCATCAGGTCGAAGTCGGTGTTCAACGTGTTCGGCGCACTCATACCAAGTACGACCCCGCCGAGCCGCATTTGGTTCCATACGAAATGCGCTCAAAACCCGGGTAGCCCGCCTGGTTTGCGGGAAGACTTCGACTAACCTCACTTTCTTATTCGGACATGTGAATCGAGGGGTCACCACATTGGCGCAGGGCACTGAGGCCTCGTCGCTCAAGAGGAGCTGGTATCTGCTCGGGCCGGCGTTCGTCGCCGCGATCGCATACGTCGACCCCGGGAACGTGGCGGCCAACGTCAGCTCGGGCGCGCAGTACGGCTACCTGCTGCTCTGGGTCATCGTCGTGGCCAATGTGCTGGCGGGGCTGGTGCAGTATCTGTCGGCGAAATTGGGATTGGTGACGGGACGCTCATTGCCCGCCGCCATCGCCAAGCGGATGAGCCGCCCCGTCCGGCTGGTCTACTGGGCCCAGGCCGAATTCGTGGCGATCGCGACCGATATGGCCGAGGTCGTCGGTGGGGCGATCGCCTTGCACATCCTGTTCAACCTCCCGATGCTGATCGGCGGGATCATCACCGGGGTGGTTTCCTTGCTGCTGCTCTCGATCCAGGACCGCCGCGGGCAGATCATCTTCGAGCGCGTCATCACCGGCCTGCTGCTCGTGATCGCAGTCGGCTTCGCCGCAAGCTTTTTCGTCAACACGCCGCCGCCGGGTGCCGTCTTGGGTGGGCTGGTGCCGCGATTCCGCGGTACCGAAAGCCTGCTGCTGGCGGCCGCCATCCTGGGCGCCACGGTGATGCCGCATGCGGTCTACATGCATTCCGGCCTGGTCCTCGACCGGCACGGCCACCCCGACGAAGGCCCGGAGCGTCGCCTGCTGCTCCGCGTCACCCGCTGGGACGTCGTGCTGGCGATGGCAGTGGCCGGAACGGTGAATGCCGCGATGCTGCTGGTCGCCGCGATCAACCTGCAAAGCAGCAGCGTCACCGCCTCGATCGAGGGCGCCTACAGCGCCATTCACAACACCTTGGGCCCGGCGATCGCGGTGCTGTTCGCGATCGGACTGCTCGCCTCGGGCCTGGCGTCCTCGTCGGTGGGCGCCTATGCCGGCGCCATGATCATGCAGGGATTGCTGCACCGAAAGATCCCGATGATCGCGCGGCGTCTGATCACCGTGTGTCCCGCCCTGGTGATCCTCGCGATCGGATTCGACCCGACACGTGCCCTGGTGCTCTCCCAGGTCGTGTTGTCGTTCGGGATACCGTTCGCCGTCCTCCCGCTCGTCAGACTGACCAGCGACCGGAAGCTGATGGGCAAAGACACCAACCATCCCGTCACGACGGCCGCTGGCTGGGTCGTCGGCGTGATGATTAGTCTGCTTAACATGGTGCTCATCTGGCTGACGGTGACCGGCTGAATGCCGACCCGGCGGCATCCTTATTTCGCATACGGGTCAAACCTGTGCGTGAGGCAGATGGCGCAGCGGTGTCCCGACGCCACCGATCCCCGACCGGCGGTCCTGTCGGATCACGACTGGCTGATCAATCAGCGCGGCGTGGCCACTGTCGAACCGCTCGCCGGCAACCAGGTCCACGGCGTGCTCTGGCAGATCTCGGACGGCGACCTGGCGACGCTGGACAGCGCCGAGGGCGTGCCGGTTCGCTACCGGCGTGACAAGTTGACCGTGCACACCCACGACGGGCCGCGTCCGGCCTGGGTCTACATCGACCACCGGGTGACGCCGGGACCACCGCGACCGGGTTATCTCCCCACGATCATCGACGGCGCCGAGCAGCACGGGTTGCCGCAGCGCTGGATCGACTTCCTGCACCGCTGGGATCCCGCGCGCTGGCCCCGGCCGAAGTCGGCGAGAACGTGG
>DASYBR010000062.1:0-8413 GCA_036500645.1 Mycobacterium sp.
CAACACGTGGATGCGCATGCCTGCCTGCGCGTGTTCGCACAGCCAGTTGGACGCGTAGCCGTCCGCGGTTCGTTTGACCGTGACGGTAAGGGCGTCGTCGGTGAACGGCGAGCTGCACAGCGAGTAGCAGCGGGCCACCGAACCGGTGCGTTCGCTGGGAATGCGCAGCGTCAGGAACTGGCCCGGCGCGTAGCGCAGCCGGTCGGGAGGGACGTCGGGATCCCCCTGCTCGCTCGGCACCGCGAACACCAGCGAGCGCGCGTCGTCGGTCTCGGCGACGACTTCAGCGATCTGCAGTTCAAGGACGTGGTCACCGAGCGGCTCGTCGGAATTGACGTCGGTCAAGGCCCGTCCTTCCCTTTCATCACAACTAGAACATGTTACAGAAAAGTGGATTCCTACCGCTACCAGCCGCAGGAATACCCTGCTCGACACAAATCGGAACGTGTTCTAGTCTCTGGTTAAGTCCACTGCGTAAGTCTGGCCCAGGAGGCAAACTTAAGTGACGTCCATTCAACAGCGCGACGCGCAGTCGGTTTTGGCCGGCATCGACGATCTGCTGCCGCAGATTGCCGACCGCGCTCAAGCGACAGAGGACCTGCGCCGGCTGCCCGACGAGACCGTTCAACAGCTCGAGGACGTCGGCTTCTTCACCCTTTTGCAGCCGGAGCAGTGGGGCGGCCTGCAGTGCGATCCCGCGCTGTTCTACGAGGCGGTGCGGCGGCTGGCGAGCGCGTGCGGTTCCACCGGCTGGGTGAGCTCGATCATCGGCGTGCACAACTGGCACCTGGCGTTGTTCGACCAGCAGGCCCAGGAGGAGGTCTGGGGCGACGACCCGAAGATCCGGGTCTCGTCGTCGTACGCTCCGATGGGCGCCGGCGTCGTGACCGACGGTGGCTATCTGGTCAACGGGTCGTGGAACTGGTCCTCGGGCTGCGACCACGCCACATGGGCCTTCCTCGGGGGTCCCGTGATCAAGGACGGCCGGCCCGTCGACTTCGGCAGTTTCCTGATCCCGCGCAGCGAGTACCGCATCGACGACGTGTGGCACGTGGTCGGCCTGCGCGGCACCGGCAGTAACACCGTCGTCGTCAAGGACGTCTTTGTACCGCGGCACCGCTTCCTGTCATACAAGGCGATGAACGACGGCACCGCAGGTGGGTATCGGAACAACACCGCGCCGGTCTACAAAATGCCTTGGGGCACAATGCATCCCACCACAATCTCGGCGCCGATCGTCGGCATGGCCTACGGCGCCTACGACGCGCACGTGGAGCACCAGGGCAAGCGGGTGCGCGCCGCGTTCGCCGGTGAGAAGGCCAAGGACGACCCGTTCGCCAAGGTTCGCATCGCCGAGGCGGCCAGCGACATCGACGCCGCATGGCGCCAGCTGAGCGGAAACGTCGCCGACGAGTACGCGCTGTTGTCCGACGGCAAGGAGATCCCATTCGACCTGCGCGCCCGCGCCCGTCGCGACCAGGTGCGCGCCACCGGTCGCGCGATCTCCTCGATCGACCGGCTGTTCGAGGCATCCGGCGCCACGGCGCTGAGCAATGACCAACCCGTGCAACGCTTCTGGCGCGACGCGCACGCCGGGCGGGTGCACGCGGCCAACGACCCCGAGCGGGCTTACCAGATCTTCGGGAACCACGAGTTCGGGTTGCCCCCGGGCGACACGATGGTCTGATGACCTCGGCAACCGAAGAAATAACCTTCGAATCGACTTCGCGGTTCGCCGAGGTTGACGTCGACGGCCCGCTGAAGCTGCACTACCATGAGGCCGGCGTCGGCAACGAGCAGACGGTGGTCCTGCTGCACGGCGGTGGCCCCGGGGCGGCGAGTTGGACGAACTTCTCGCGGAACATCCCGGTGCTCGCCGAGCAGTTCCATGTGCTGGCCGTCGATCAACCCGGGTACGGCCACTCCGACAAGCGGACCGAGCACGGCCAGTTCAACCACTACGCGGCGCGGGCCCTGGCGGGCCTTTTCGACCAGCTCGACCTGGGACGCGTTCCGCTGGTTGGTAATTCGCTGGGCGGCGGCACCGCGGTCCGATTCGCGCTCGACTACCCCGATCGGGCCGGTCGCCTGGTGCTGATGGGACCGGGCGGCGTGAGTGTGAATCTGTTCGCGCCGGACCCGACCGAGGGGGTCAAACGTCTGGGCAAGTTCTCCGCCGAGCCCACCCGGGAGAACCTCGAGGCTTTTCTTCGCGTCATGGTCTACGACCAGAAGCTGATCACCCCGGAGCTGATCGAGCAGCGGTTCGAGTTAGCCAGCACGCCGGAGTCCCTCGCCGCGACCCGGGCGATGGGAATGTCGTTCGCCGGAGCCGACTTCGAGCTCGGCATGATGTGGCGCGAGGTGAATCGGCTGCGCCAGCCGGTGCTGCTGATCTGGGGTCGGGAGGACCGGGTCAACCCGCTGGACGGCGCGCTGGTCGCGCTGAAGACCATTCCGCGTGCGCAGCTGCACGTCTTCGGGCAATGTGGGCACTGGGCGCAGGTGGAGAAGTTCGACGAGTTCAACAAGCTCACCATTGATTTCCTGGGAGGCGCGCGATGAGCATCCGCTCGCTGGGTTACCTACGCATCGAGGCCACAGACATGGCGGCCTGGCGCGATTACGGCCTGAAAGTCCTTGGCATGGTTGAGGGCTCACGTAGGTCGGAGGGCGCAGGAGAAGGCGCGCTATATCTGCGGATGGACGATTTCCCGGCCCGGCTGGTGATCGTCCCGGGCGAGCAGGACCGGCTGATCGAAGCCGGGTGGGAATGCGCGAACGCGGCTGGCCTGCAGGAGATTCGGAACCGGCTCGACGTCGAGGGCACACCCTACAAGGAGGCCACCGCCGCCGAACTGGCCGATCGCCGAGTGGACGAGATGATCCGCTTCTCCGACCCGTCCGGCAACTGCCTGGAGGTCTTCCACGGTGCGGCCCTGGAACACCGCCGGGTGGTAAGCCCCTACGGGCACAGGTTCGTCACCGCTGAGCAGGGCCTGGGACACGTGGTGCTGACGACCCGCGACGACGAAGAGACACTGCACTTTTACCGGGATGTGCTGGACTTCAAGCTGCGTGACTCGATGAGGTTGCCGCCACAGGTGGTGGGGCGGCCCGCCGACGGGCCCCCGGCCTGGCTGCGGTTCTTGGGCTGCAACCCGCGTCACCACAGCCTGGCCTTCATGCCCGGACAGACGCCCAGCGGCATCGTGCACCTCATGGTCGAGGTCGAAGAAGCCGACGACGTCGGGCTGTGCCTGGATCGGGCGCTGCGGCGCAAGGTGCCGATGTCGGCCACCCTGGGGCGGCACGTCAACGACCTGATGCTGTCCTTCTACATGAAGACACCCAGTGGGTTCGACATCGAATTCGGTTGCGAGGGAAGACAAGTCGAAGACGACGACTGGATCGCCCGGGAGAGCACCGCGATCAGTCTGTGGGGTCACGACTTCAGCGTCGGCTTCAAGGGCTAGTCATGTCGGCGCCGATCGATCCGCGAGCCTTCCGACAGGTGCTGGGTCAGTTCTGCACCGGGATCACCATCATCACCACCATGCACGACGATGTTCCGGTCGGCTTCGCATGTCAGTCTTTCGCCGCGCTGTCGCTGGACCCGCCGCTGGTGCTGTTCTGCCCGACCAAACTGTCGCGCTCCTGGAAGGCCATCGAGGCAGGCGGACGCTTCTGCGTCAACGTGCTGACCGAACATCAACAGCACGTCTCGGCCCGATTCGGATCAAAGGAACCGGACAAGTTTGCCGGTATCGATTGGCACGCTTCGGGACTCGGCTCGCCGATCATCGACGGGTCGCTGGCCTATATCGACTGCACGGTGGCGTCGGTGCACGACGGCGGTGACCACTACGTGGTGTTCGGTGCCGTTCAGTCGCTCTCCGAGGCGCCCAAGATCAAGCCACGGCCGCTGCTTTTCTACCGCGGCGACTACACCGGCATCGAACCGGACAAGACCACGCCCGCCCAGTGGCGCGACGACCTGGAGGCGTTCCTGACCACCACCACGCAGGACACCTGGCTGTAGCCGTCTTTTCGTGGACTGGGGCCCGTATCACGGCGACTCGGCCCACCGCGATGTTTCACGGCCGCTCCCGTGGGAAATGCGGGATCTATGCATGCGACCGCACCGGCCTTGATCCCCGCAGTCCGGGGCACCCGAACGCTGGTCGACTACCTCAACGCGCAGATCGACGGGATTGAGGCGGGCGACACCTCCCTGCGCCACGGCGAAGACGACGACACCATCCACGACACCCGGGTGGCGATTCGCCGGTTGCGCAGCACGCTGCGCATCTTCGCCAAGGTGCTGGACACAGCGGAAATCGGCGATATGGATGCCGAACTCAAGTGGTTTGCCGGGCTGCTGGGTGATGTTCGGGATTGCCAGGTTCAACGCGGCCGGTTCGCTGACGTGCTCGACGGCATGCCCGACGAGCTGATCTTGGGTCCGGTCAAGTCGCGGATCGAGCAGCACCTGAACGCAATTGAAGTCCCTGCGCGCGAAGGCATCGCCGCGGCAATGGGGTCTGAGCGTTACCAAGGCATATTGGCGAGACTGCGGCGGTGGCGCGCCCAGCCGCCGATCGCGGGGGCCGTCACGAGCGGGACCCTGCGATTCAGGGCGCGGCGCGCACAGCGCAAGGCGGATCGGCGGTTGGCGCAGGCGCTCGATTCGGGGGACGACGCCATGCTGCACCGGGCCCGCAAAGCGGCCAAGCGCGCTCGCTACGCCGCCGAGCTGTGCAAATCCCTGGGTAAGGGGGCTCACTCCAAGCGAACTATCAAGCACTACAAGCAGATACAAAGCCTGCTCGGCGACCATCAAGACGCCGTGGTCGCCTCCGAAACACTCCGCAAGATCGGGGTGACGGCCGGAACCACGGTGGGAGAGAACGGCTTTACCTTCGGCCTCCTGTACGCGCGCGAACAGTGGATCGCGCGTCAGTGCCGGCACGAAGCGTGGCAGCTCGGTAAGTAGGCGCAACCCGGGCCGCGAGGAGACCCGATGGCCCGTTGAGGGGGCGGGCCACCGGGTCTTTCGGGACAGGAATCAGCCGGATGTCTTGGGATAGCTGTCCGCATCGCGATACTTCGCTGAGGTGTCGCGCCCGGAGAGCCCGGCATCGGTTACCTGCTCTCCGCTCCACGCCCTCTCGGAAGTGGAAGTCTCCTCGGGCGTGTGCGCTTCGTCCTTTGCCTTCGGATCGAGGGTGTCGGCACGCTTCCACTGTTCTTGGAGTTCCTCACGAGACGTTGCCGCGTCACTTTGATGGGAGGCGGCGCGTTCCTGCAGCCGCGCGGCTTCCGCGGCCTTGGCTTCGGCCTCCGCCTGCGCGGCCCGTGCCTTGGCGGCCGTTTCCGCGGCGAGTGCTTCACGCCGTTCAACCTTGGCGGTTTCGAGTCGGGCCTGTTCACGGATCTCTTCGGCCCGCCGTTGCCGACGGCGGTTCTGCGCTCGGCTGACCACGACGACCAGTACGACAACCAACAGGATCGCCACTACCGCGGCGACCACAATCCAGACGACATTGCGGGTACTCATGTTGAGCTCCATGGGGTAGATCGGTGTTTGCTTGTGCCAGGCCCGTTCGTCCCTACCGATTCCCCCTATTCGACAGAAATCAAACAAGCCGAGTTACTGCTGATACGTAGACGCCGCGCAAGGGATCGGCGTCGCGGTCATCAAACGCCGTCAACAAAGTCAGCAACGTCTTGCCGATCGCTTCCTGGTCCGTTGCCGGCCGCTCCGAAGATTCGGTCATGCGAGGGATGCTAGAGCTTTCGGCCAGAATGGCCATATGGCACTGGATCTGACTGGATACTTCGCGCGGGTTGGCTACGTCGGCCCGGCTGAACCGACCCTCGACGTGCTCCGAGACCTCATGACCGCCCACACCAGGTCGATCCCATTCGAGAACCTGGATCCGCTGATGGGAAGACCGGTCGACGACCTGAGTCCAGAGGCCCTCATCGACAAGCTGGTTCACCGGCGCCGCGGTGGCTACTGCTATGAGCAGAACGGCCTGATGGGTCACGTGCTGGCCGAAATCGGCTTTCGGGTGCGGCGGCTGGCCGGCCGGGTGGTGTGGATGCAGCCGCCCGATGCGCCCACACCGGCGCAGACGCACACGGTGTTGGCGGTGACGTTCCCCGGCTCCGCGGGCTCATATCTGGTCGACGTCGGTTTCGGCGGGCAGACCCCCACCTCGCCTCTTCGGATGGAAACCGGGACCGTCCAACAGACCACGCACGAGCCGTACCGGCTGCAGGACCGCGGCGACGGGCTGGTCTTGGCGGCCCAGGTCCGAGGCGAGTGGCAGCCGCTCTACGAATTCTGCACCCGGACCGCGCCGGAGATCGATCTGAAAGTCGGCAGCTGGTACGTCTCAACGAACCCGTCGTCGTTTTTCGTCACCAGCTTGATGGCCGCCCTGGTGGTCGATGACGGCCGCCTGAACCTGGCCGGTCGCGACCTGACCATCCACCGCACCGACGGCAGCGAGAAAATCAGCCTCGCCGACGCCGCGGCGGTCGTCGACATCCTGGCCGACCGGTTCGGCGTCGACGTGGCCGATCTCGGCGAGCGCGCTTCGCTCGAGGCCCGTCTCGGCCAAACCTTCGAGAATTGATTACCCGGTTTCGTCAGCCGGCGGACAGCCAAGAGCCGATCCGCTTGACGGCCTCCTCTATGTCGCTCGTCGGCCCCGCAAACGAGAACCGGACGAACGAATCGCCGCGCATGGTGTCGAAGTCGATGCCAGGCGCGATAGCAACGCCGGTGTCGGCCAGTAACTTTGAGCAAAAAGCGCGAGAGTCGCCGGTGAGGTCCGAGACGTCGGCGTACACATAGAACGCGCCGTCGGTCGGGGCCAGCCGATCGATGCCGATGCGGCGCAACCCCTCGAGCAGCAAGGTGCGATTGGTCGCGTAGTGGTGCAGATGGCTGTCCGCCTCCGCGGTCGACTCCGGCGTGAACGCCGCCACCGCGGCGATTTGCGACAGCGTCGGCGGGCAGATGGTGAAGTTTCCGGTCAGACAGTCCACCGCGCGGCGCAGCTCGGGCGGCACCAGCAGCCAGCCCAGCCGCCAACCGGTCATGGCGTAGTACTTGGAAAAGCTGTTGACCACCACGGCGTTTCGCGATGTCTGCCAGGCGCAGCTGGTCTGCGGCGCCCCTTCGTAGACCAGGCCGTGGTAGACCTCGTCGCTGACCAGCCGCACCCCGGATTCCTCACACCAGGACGCGATGGCGGCCAGCTCCGCCGGTTCGATGACCGTGCCGGTCGGATTGGCGGGGCTTGCGAGGATGACGCCCTGCACCGGCGCATCGAGTTCGGCGAGCATCTGCGCGGTCGGTTGGAAGCGAGTCTGCGCCCCGCACGGGATCTCCACCACCTCGCAGCCCAGCGCCGAGAGGATGTTTCGGTAGCACGGGTAGCCGGGGCTGGCCAGCGCCACCCGATCACCGACGTCGAAGCACGCCAGAAAAGCGAGCAGGAACCCGCCCGACGATCCGGTGGTGATCACCACTGCATCGGATTCGACGTCGATGCCGTACTTGCGTTGATAGTCCGCGGCGATCGCCGCGCGCAGCTCCGGGATCCCCAGCGACACACTGTAACCGAGTTCGTTGACGTGCAGGGCCGCCGCCGCGGCGGCGCGTATCGGTTCGGGTGCCCCCACGCTGGGCTGGCCGGCCGACAGGTTGACCACGTCGCCGTGGCTGCGCTGGCGCTCCGCGGCGGCCAGCCAGACGTCCATCACATAGAACGGTGGGATGCCGGATCGCAGCGAAATATGGTCGGTCACGGCGTCTTGAGTACCTCGGATTCGAGTCGCCCAACCAGCTCGCGCGGAGATTCGAGCAAGTGCGCGCTGCCGTGTGCGCGTTTGAAATACAGGTGCATGTCGTGTTCCCACGTTATGGCGATGCCGCCGTGCAGTTGAATGCCCTCGGCGGCCACATTGCACAGCGCCTCGGTGGCGGCCAGGCGCGCGGTGGCGGCGCAGGTAGGGGTGGGGTCGGTGCACGCGTCGGCGACGACGGATCGGGCCGCGGCAACGGCGACGTAAAGGTCGGCCATCCGATGCTTGAGCGCCTGGAAGCTACCGATCGGCCGGCCGAATTGCACTCGGTTCTTGGCGTATTCGACGGTCAGTTCCAGACAGCGTTCGGCGGCGCCGATCTGCTCGGCGGCCAGCAGGATGGCCGCGGTGTCAGCGATGCCCGGGTCGGGGCCGATCGCCTCGTGCGCCTCGGGGTGAACACGGGCCAGTCGTCGGGTGGGGTCCATGGTGGTGACGGGCTGTGCCGTGAATCGGGTCCACCTGCTGAGCTGGCCGTCGGTGGCCGCGACGACGACGTCGGCGATGTCCCCGTTCACCACGTAATCGG
>DASYBR010000063.1:0-12587 GCA_036500645.1 Mycobacterium sp.
GTCGCCCTTGTGCACCGCCCGCACAATAGTGTCGACGACATTCTCGACGGCGGCGGTTGCCGACCGACGATCCGAGCCCAATTTCTCTGTGAGCACATCAATGAGCTCTGCCTTGTTCATGCAAAACCTCCGCTGCTAGCGGTCCACATCGGACCGACTAGAGGACACGGTAAACCCTCAGGTGCCTGATTTCCAAGAGCCACGCGCAATTTCAGTCCGTTCTGGCGAACTTTTTAGGAATCCGGTTGCCGCGCTTGATAGGTGGCTTGAGAGAGGACGAGCCGTCAAATGGGTTGTTGGGGCGCCCGAAATTCGGGCCGATTCAAGCCGTCAAGAAGTGGGTAATGTCTGCGGCTTCCAAGACGGCCGCTTCGACTCGAAAAGTCCGATCTCGTCACGTTTCCGCAGCGTAAGGGCTATGTCGTCGAGGCCCTCGATCAAACGCCATGCGGTGTAGTCGTCAATCTTGAACGGCACCACCACCGTTGCGGCGGTCACATTCCGATCTTGAAGATTGACAGTGATTTCCAACCCGGGACTGCCCTCGATGAGCTTCCAGAGCAGTTCCACATCGTCTTGGGCAACTTCGGCGGCCAACAGTCCCGCCTTCCCCGCATTGCCCCGAAAAATGTCGCCGAACCGAGACGAGATCACTACCCGGAATCCGTAGTCCATAAGCGCCCACACCGCATGCTCGCGAGAGGATCCCGTGCCGAAATCTGGTCCGGCGACCAGTACTGAACCCCTGTCAAACGGACTGAGATTGAGCACAAAAGAGGGATCGGTTCGCCACGCCGCGAACAATCCATCCTCGAAACCCGTTCGGGTGACCCGCTTCAAATAGACCGCTGGAATGATCTGATCCGTGTCGACATTGGACCGCTTCAGCGGTACTCCGATGCCCGTGTGGGTGCGAAAAGCGTCCATTACAGTTCTCCCTCTTTTCAGTTCAGGTCGGCCGGGGCGGAGATCTTCCCGCGCACCGCGGTGGCGGCGGCAACGGCAGGCGACACCAAGTGAGTACGGCCACCCTTGCCCTGGCGTCCTTCGAAGTTGCGGTTTGACGTTGCCGCGCACCGCTCCCCCGGCGACAGCTGGTCCGGGTTCATCCCAAGACACATCGAGCACCCGGCCTGCCGCCACTCTGCGCCGGCGGCCGTGAAGATTTCGCCCAGCCCCTCTTTTTCGGCCTGCGCGCGTACTCGCATCGACCCCGGCACAACCAGCATCCGCACGCCGTCGGCCACTTTCCGGCCTCGCATTATGTCGGCTACTACCCGCAGATCCTCGATGCGTCCGTTGGTACACGATCCGACGAACACGGCATCCACCGCGATGTCACGCATCGGGATTCCGGGCCGAAGGTCCATGTACGCCAGCGCTTTCTCGGCAGCCTGGCGCTCGTTGTCGTTGGCCATCAGGTCGGGGTCGGGCACCGAAGCCCCCAACGGCACTCCCTGCCCCGGATTCGTTCCCCAGGTGACAAACGGCGTCAACGACGCGGCATCCAAATGAACCTCGGTGTCGAACTCGGCACCTTCGTCGGTCGCCAGCCGATCCCAATAAGCCATCGCCGCATCCCACTGCTCGCCGGTCGGGGATTGTGGGCGCCCACGCAAGAACTCGTATGTGGTCGCATCGGGCGCCACCATCCCCGCCCGTGCCCCGGCCTCGATGCTCATGTTGCAGATCGTCATCCGGGCCTCCATCGACAGCGATTCGATGGCGCTGCCGCGATATTCGATGACATGGCCTTGGCCTCCGCCGGTGCCGATCTTGGCGATCACCGCAAGGATGACGTCTTTGGCTGTCACGCCGGCGGGCAGCTCCCCGTCGACGTTGACGGCCATTGTCTTGAACGGCCGCAGCGGAAGCGTCTGAGTGGCCAGCACGTGCTCGACCTCGGAAGTGCCGATTCCCATTGCCAACGCACCGAATGCGCCGTGGGTAGAGGTGTGGCTGTCACCACACACGATCGTCATTCCCGGTTGAGTCAGACCGAGCTGCGGGCCGACGACGTGCACGATGCCCTGCTCGATATCGCCCATCGGATATAGCCGGATCCCGAATTCGGCGCAATTACGCCGCAGTGTCTCGACCTGGTTGCGAGAAACGGGATCGGCGATCGGCTTGTCGATGTCGATGGTCGGCACGTTGTGGTCTTCGGTGGCGAGCGTCAATTCGGGTCGGCGCACCGGGCGCCCGGCCAGCCGCAGGCCGTCAAATGCCTGCGGACTGGTGACCTCGTGGACCAGGTGCAGATCGATATAGATCAGGTCAGGCTCGGCGCCCCTGCCGGAGGCCACCACATGGTCGTCCCAAACCTTCTGCGCCAGCGTGCGCGGACGCCCGGCATCAGTGTCGGCTGAAGTCTTCATCACGAGGTCATCCCGATTCCCTTGGTTGCGGTCCGGCACTGCGGTGTCATAACGTCATCTCACTATGCGAGAAGTTAGTATCTCTCTGTGAGACAGGATAGCGGTATCGGCGTCCTCGACAAAGCCGTGGGGGTGCTGCACACCGTTGCGGAATCACCGTGCGGGTTGGCCGAATTGTGCGACCGCACCGGCCTACCCAGAGCCACCGCGCACCGATTGGCCGCCGGCCTGGAGATCCACCGCTTGCTGGCGCGCGATGGCGATGGCCGGTGGCGGCTGGGCCCGGCGGTCAGCGAGCTGGCCGCTCACGTCAACGACCCACTACTGACGGCAAGCGCGTCGGTGCTGCCGCGGCTGCGCGAAATCACCGGCGAAAGCGTGCAGCTGTACCGCCGCGAAGGCACCTGGCGGATCTGCATCGCCGCGGTGGAACCGCCTGCAGGCCTTCGCGATACCGTTCCCGTCGGAGCGCGCTTGCCGATGACGGCCGGTTCCGGCGCCAAGGTGCTGCTGGCGTACGGCGACGACGCCACCCGGCAGGCGGTACTGCCCGTCGCGAAATTCAGTGACCGCGTGCTGGCCGAAGTCCGGCGGCGCGGCTGGGCGCAAAGTGCCGGCGAGCGGGAGTCGGGCGTCGCGAGTGTGTCGGCGCCGGTACGCGACGCCCGCGGCGCGGTGATCGCCGCGATCTCGGTGTCGGGTCCGATCGACCGCATCGGCCGTCGCCCGGGCGCTCGCTGGGCGGCCGATCTGCTCGCGGCCGCCGACGCCATTACTCGCCGACTGTGACTACGGTTGCCCGAGCGTGCACTCACGGTTTCGACTGTGCGTCCACGGCGCGAAAATCGCTGAATTACCGCCCTCAGCGCACAGTGGATGCAGTCAATGCACGGTCGGCCGTTGTTGCCCGCCTGGCCAACCCGCAGTAGCGACCTGACACACTGTCGCGATGGGAACCAATCAGCGCGGGCAGATCGTCATGTCTGAGGCCGAGATAGCCGATTTTGTTGTCAAGAGCCGCACCGGGACGCTGGCCACCGTTGGCTCCGACGGCCAGCCGCATTTGATCGCGATGTGGTACGCGGTCGTTGACGGCGAAATCTGGCTAGAAACCAAGGCCAAGTCGCAGAAGGCGGTCAACATCAAACGAGACCCGCGGGTGAGCTTCCTGATTGAGGACGGCGACACCTATGACACCTTGCGCGGGGTGTCCTTCGAAGGCGTCGCCGAAATTGTCGACGACCCCGATGTCTCGCACCGGGTCGGAGTGAGTGTGTGGGAGCGCTACACCGGTCCCTACAGCGATGAGATGAAGCCATTCGTCGAGCAGATGATGAACAAGCGGGTCTGCGTGCGCATCGTGGCCCGTCGCTCACGTTCGTGGGATCACCGCAAGCTGGGCTTGCCCGCCATGCCGGTCGGTGGATCGACGGCACCGGCCGTGCTGGGGACCGGTCAGTGAATTTGTAGCCCCGATGGGATTCGAACCCACGCTACCGCCGTGAGAGGGCGGCGTCCTAGGCCGCTAGACGACGGGGCCGGAACCGATCCGAGGTGCCAGCATAGCTCACCGGCATACGCCCACCTAATTGCGTTGCGGTGGAAAAGCGCTGGAGAAACCTTGCTGGGGTACCAGGACTCGAACCTAGAATGGCTGAACCAGAATCAGCTGTGTTGCCAATTACACCATACCCCATTGGTTGCCTAAAACTGCTGGTCAAAGGCTTCCCGCAGGCGATGTGAGAGTGCTGCGGCCGCTGCTGCCAGCCGTTGTGGGCCGACGTGCAGACTACCAAACAATCCGGCTGCTTCTCACGCTTGCCCGACGCGGTCGCGGGCGTCCCGCAGCCGTTGCAGGCTGCGCTCGCGTCCGAGCAGCTCCATCGATTCGAACAGCGGCGGGCTGACCGAGGATCCGGTGATGGCAACCCGGATCGGGCCGAAAGCCTTGCGCGGTTTGAGCTCGAGCGCCTCAACCAACGCGGCTTTGAGTGCGGCCTCGATATCGGGCACCGTCCAGTCGGTCAGCCCGTCCAGCGCCACGACCGCGGCGTCGAGCACCGGTTGCGCGTCGGTGCCCAATTCCTTGGCGGCGGCCTTGGGGTCGAGCGTGTACTCGTCGTCGTTGAAGAACTTCAGCAGGTCCCACGCGTCACCCAGCACGACGATGCGGGTTTGCACCAGGTCGGCGGCCACCGCGAACTGCGCGTCGTCCAGCCCGGTGTGATGACCGTGGGTCTCGAAGTAGTCGTGCAGCCTGCCGGTGAAATCGTCGAGAGCAAGAAGCCGAATGTGCTCGGCGTTGATCGCGTCGGCCTTTTTCTGGTCGAACCGCGCCGGGTTCGCTTTGACGTCAACAACATCGAACGCGGCCACCATCTCATCCAGGCTGAACACGTCACGGTCAGCGGCGATCGCCCAGCCCAGCAGCGCCAGGTAATTCAGCAGCCCCTCGGGAATGAAGCCGCGGTCTCGGTGGGCGAACAGATTCGACTGCGGGTCACGCTTAGACAGTTTTCGGGTGCCTTCGCCCAACACCGTTGGCAGGTGGGCGAATTCCGGAACACGGTCCGCTATCCCGATCCGAATCAGCGCGTGGTACAGCGCGATCTGCCGCGGAGTCGACGGCAACAGGTCCTCGCCGCGCAACACATGCGTGATCTTCATCAGTGCGTCGTCAACGGGATTCACCAAGGTGTACAGCGGATCCCCGGTTGCGCGCGTCAACGCGAAATCAGGCACGACGCCCGCCGCGAAGGTGGTCTCTCCGCGAACCAGATCGTCCCAGCCCAGATCTTCGTCGGGCATTCGCAACCGCACCACCGGTTTACGGCCCTCGGCTACATATGCGGCTCGCTGCTGCTGTGTCAGATCACGGTCGAAGTTGTCGTAACCCAGCTTCGGACTGCGGCCGGCCGCCAGATGGCGGGCCTCGACTTCCTGCGGCGTCGAGAAGGCCTCGTACGCCTCGCCCGAGGCGAGCAGCTGGGCCACCACGTCGCGATAGATCTCGCTGCGCTGCGACTGCCGGTAGGGGCCGTAGTTGCCGCCCACCTCGGGGCCCTCGTCCCAATTCAAACCTAGCCAGCGCAGCGCATCCAACAGCGCCAGATAGCTTTCCTCGCTGTCACGTTCGGGATCGGTGTCCTCGACACGGAACACGAAGGTGCCCCCGGTGTGCCGCGCGTAGGCCCAGTTGAACAGTGCGGTGCGGATCAGGCCGACATGCGGTACACCGGTTGGCGACGGGCAGAACCGCACCCGTACGCCGACTGCTTCAGTCACGATTTCCCTCTGCGGACAACGGGATTGGTCAACGTCCCGATTTCCGCAATGGTGACGCTGACGGTGTCGCCGTCTTCGATGGGACCCACACCCGCTGGCGTGCCGGTGAGAATGAGATCGCCGGGCAGCAGGGTCATCACTGCCGAGATCCATTCCACGATCGCGCCGACGTCATGAATCATCAACGAGGTCCGGCTGTCCTGCTTGACCTGACCGTTGACGTCGGTGCGCAATTCGAGGTCGGCCGGGTCGACGTCGGTGACGATCCACGGCCCGACCGGGCAGAAAGTGTCGTGGCCCTTCGCTCGCGTCCACTGACCATCAGCCTTTTGTTGGTCGCGGGCAGACACGTCATTGGCAATCGTGTAGCCGAGGATGCTCTCGGCGGCGTGCGCGGCCGAGATGTCCTTGCACGGCCGACTGATGACGGCCGCCAGCTCGCCCTCGAAATGCACCGGGGACGCATCAGCCGGCAATCGGATCGGCACATTGGGCCCGATGATCGCGGTGTTGGGCTTGAGGAAGATCACCGGGTCGGCGGGCGCCGGGCCGGTTAAGCCGCCCATCTCGGCGATGTGATCGGCGTAGTTCTTGCCGATACAGACCACCTTGCTCGCGAGCATCGGGGCCAGCAGTCGCACGTCAGCCAGCGGCCAGGAGCGGCCGGTGAAAGTCGGGCTGCCGAAAGGATGCTCGGCGATCTCACGGGCAGTCATCCCGGTGGGCTCGTCCGGCTCGCCTTCGATGCTGACGAACGCGACGCCGTCCGGACTGGCAATTCGGCCAAGGCGCATTTGCCCGAGCCTACTGACGCACCGGCGAGAACCGCACAGCCGGGCTGGTTGTCGCTTCAGCCCCTGTACCCGGATGGCTGTGCGAGCATGGATCGATGCCGACGGACCCGACCGGCACGGTCGCGCTCAGTGCGGTCCGACGTTGGTCGATCGTCGCCGTCTCGCTGCTGGCGACGGCAAGCGCGTTCATCTTCATCAACGGCGTCGCTTTTCTGATCCCGGCCCTGGAAGATGACCTCGGCACGCCGCTGGCCCAGGCGAGCTTGCTGTCGTCAATGCCGAGCTTCGGCATGGTGGCGACACTGATTCTGTGGGGCTATCTGCTCGACCGAGTGGGCGAACGCGTTGTGCTGACAGTCGGCACAGCGTTGACCGCGGTGGCGGCCTACTTCGCGACGACGGTCCACACGATGGTGTCGTTCGCTGCGTTGCTGTTCGTCGGCGGCATGGCGGCCGCCAGCTGCAACTCGGCCGGCGGTCGCCTGGTCTCCGGATGGTTTCCGCCCGAGCAACGCGGTTTCGCAATGGGTGTTCGCCAGACCGCGCAGCCGCTCGGAATCGCACTTGGCGCACTGGTCATTCCGGAGCTCTCGGAACACAGCCCGCGGGCGACTGCGGGCATGATATTTCCGGCCGTGCTGTGCGCGGTATCGGCGGTAGCCAGCGTCGTGGCCATCATCGACCCGCCTCGCAAAGAATGGGACGAGGCCACCGAACAGGAGCGGGCCAACCCGTATCGCCGATCGTGGGTGCTGCGCCGGATTCACGCAGTCGCCGCACTGCTGATGGTGCCGCAGACAGTGACCGTGACATTCATGCTGATCTGGCTGATCGCGACTTACCGGTGGTCGATTGCGTCGGCGGGAGCGCTGGTCACGCTGTCACAGCTGCTCGGGGCCGTGGGCCGGGTTGCGGTCGGCCGCTGGTCGGACCGGGTCGGCTCCCGGTTGCGTCCCGTGCGCATCATGGCCGTGACGGGTGTCCTGGTTCTGGCCGGTTTGGCGGTGGCCGATCATCTGCGGTCATCGGTCGCCGTGCCGCTGATGGTCGCAGCATCAGTGGTCTCGGTGCTGGACAACGGGTTGGAATCCACTGCGGTCACCGAATACGCCGGGCCGTTCTGGAGCGGGCGCGCGCTCGGCCTGCAGAACACCTATCAGCGGTTGATGGCGGCCGGCGCGCCTCCGGTGTTCGGTCAGCTGATCGCCGCCCACGGGTATCCGCCGGCATTTCTGGCTTGCGGCTTTTTCCCACTGCTGGCAGTGCCGATCGTGCCGGCCAAGGTACTTCCGCCTGGCCTGGAAACTAGAGCCCGGACGCTATCCTTTCGCCGACTTCGACGGTGGATAGCTTTCCGGTCGGGCGAGTGGCCAGATGGGACGCCACGGCCCGGTCCACTCGCGCGGCGGCGGCGTCTTCGCCGACGTGGGAAAGCAGCAGCGCCACCGACATGATCGCGGCGGTCGGATCGGCGATCCCCTGACCGGCGATGTCCGGTGCGCTGCCGTGCACCGGCTCGAACATCGACGGGTTGGTCCGTGTGGCATCGATATTGCCACTGGCGGCGAGCCCGATACCGCCACAAACCGCGGCGGCCAAATCTGTGATGATGTCGCCGAATAGGTTGTCGGTGACGATCACATCGAACCGGCCCGGGTCGGTGACCAGGTGGATGGTCGCGGCGTCGACGTGCTGATAGGCCACCTCGACGTCCGGATACTTCTCGCCGATTTCCTGCACGGTCCGCGACCACAGTGATCCGGCGAACGTGAGCACGTTCGTCTTGTGGACCAGGGTCAGATGCTTGCGACGCTGCCTCGCACGCTCGAAAGCATCTGCCACGACACGGCGGACGCCGAACGCGGTGTTGATGCTGACCTCGGTGGCCACCTCATGAGCGGTGCCGGTCCTGATCGCACCGCCGGTGCCGGTGTAGGGGCCTTCGGTCCCCTCTCGGACCACCACGAAATCGATGTCCGGGTCACCCGCTAGCGGGCTGCGCACCCCCGGATAGAGCCGCGCCGGACGCAGGTTTATGTGATGGTCCAGCTCGAAGCGCAGCCGCAGCAGCAGACCCCGCTCGAGCACGCCGCTGGGCACCGATGGATCCCCGATAGCGCCAAGCAGAATCGCGTCGTGCGCCCGCAGTTCGGCAACCGCCGTCTCGGGCAGCAATTCCCCTGTCGCGTGGAATCGCCGCGCCCCAAGGTCGTAGTCGGTCTTCTCCACGCCGGGCAGTACCGCGTCGAGAACCTTGACCGCTTCGGTTATCACCTCCGGGCCGATGCCGTCGCCGGCGATCACCCCCAACTTCACGACAGGTCAACCACTTCGAGTTTGTTCGCCTCGACCGCGCCGACGATCGCCGACCGCACGTCGGCCGGCACGTCGCGGTCCAGCCGCAGCAGGATCGTCGCGCCCGGGCCCTCGGCGTCTTCGGACAGCTGGGCGGCCTGGATGTTGACCCCGGCGGTACCGAGCAGGGTGCCGATCTTTCCCAACGCCCCAGGCTGGTCGACGTAATTGATGACCAGGTTGGTGCCCTGGGCCCGCAGGTCGAAATTGCGGCCGTTGATCTGCACGATCTTTTCCACCAGCTGCGGTCCGGACAACGTGCCGGCAACGTTGACAACCGAACCGTCGGATCCCACGGCCCGCACGTCGACAACGCTGCGGTGGTTCGGGCTTTCGGTGGCCGTGCTGAGATCGGCTGCCACGCCGCGTTCTTCGGCGATTGCGGGGGCGTTGACGAACGTCACCTGATCCTCGATCACCGCGGAGAACAGACCACGCAACGCCGAAAGCCGCAACACCTCAACGTCTTCGCCAGCCAACTCGCCGCGTACCTGCACCGACAGCGATGCCGGCAACTCCTCGGTAAGCGCGCCGACCAGCAGACCCAGTTTGCGCACCAGGTCCAGCCAGGGCGCCACCTCCTCGCTGACCACTCCGCCGCCGACGTTCACCGCGTCGGGAACGAACTCCCCCGCCAGCGCCAACTTGACGCTGGCCGCCACGTCGGTGCCGGCGCGGTCCTGAGCCTCCTCGGTCGACGCCCCGAGATGCGGTGTCACCACCACCTGCGGCAGGTCGAACAACGGGCTGTCAGTGCATGGCTCCTTGGTGAACACGTCGATGCCTGCGGCACGAACGTGTCCGCTGGAAACGGCGTCGAACAGCGCGGCCTCATCGACCAGCCCACCGCGGGCGGCGTTGACGATGACCACCCCGGGCTTGGTCTTCGCCAGCGCTTCCTTGTCGATCAGACCCGCTGTCTCAGGTGTTTTGGGCAGATGCACCGAGATGAAGTCGGCACGGGTCAGCAACTCGTCCAGTGGAAGCAGTTCGATGCCCAATTGGGCGGCGCGGGCCGGCGACACGTACGGGTCGTAGGCCACGATGCGAGTTTCGAAGGCGGCCAACCGCTGCGCCACCAACTGTCCGATGCGGCCCAGCCCGACCACCCCGACGGTCTTGCCGAAGAGCTCGGTGCCCGAGAACGACGACCGCTTCCAGGCGTGCTCGCGCAGCGAGGCGTCGGCCGCGGGAATCTGGCGGGCAGCGGACAGCAGCAGCGCCAGGGCGTGCTCGGCGGCGCTGTGGATGTTCGACGTCGGGGCGTTGACGACCAGCACACCGCGTTCCGTGGCGCTGTCCACGTCCACGTTGTCCAGGCCGACGCCGGCGCGGGCGACGATCTTCAGCTTGGGCGCCGCGTCGAACACCTCGGCGTCGACGGTGGTGGCCGAGCGGACCAGCAGGGCGTCGGCCTCCGGCACCGCGGCCAGTAGTTTCTCCCGGTCTGGGCCATCGACCCAGCGGACTTCGATTTGGTCGCCCAGCGCGGCGACGGTCGATTCGGCAAGTTTGTCAGCGATCAGAACGACAGGCAGGCTCACGCGGCCAGCCTATGCGGCGATCGAAAGCGCGGCGAAGCCGGGCGCAGCCATGCCTAGGATGACCCCGTGACGAAACTGGCGATCATCTACTACTCGGCCACCGGCCATGGAACGACGATGGCAAAACGCGTCGCCGCGGCGGCGGAGTCGGCCGGCGCCGAGGTCCGCCTGCGGCACGTCGCCGAAACCCACGACCCGCAATCGTTCGCGCACAACCCGGCCTGGACCGCGAACTACCAAGTCACCAAAGATTTGCCCGTGGCCACCGGCGACGACATCGTGTGGGCCGACGCGGTGATCTTCGGCTCACCGACCCGATTCGGCTCGCCCGCAGCGCAATTGCGCACCTTCATCGACTCGCTGGGCGGACTGTGGGCCGAAGGCAAGCTGGCCGACAAGGTTTACGCCGCATTCACGTCGTCCAACACCCTGCACGGCGGTCAGGAAACCACCCTGCTTGCGCTGTACATCACGCTGATTCATTGGGGCGGCATCATCGTCCCGCCGGGCTATACCGATCCGTGCAAGTTCGTCGACGGCAACCCGTATGGGGTGAGTCTGGTCGCGACCCATGACAACATCGACGAATTCGACGAGTCCATCGACAACGCCCTGGACCACTTGGCACGCCGGGTGGTGTCGGTCGCCGACCGGTTCGCGTCGTAGCCCCTCGCCGCGACACTTAATCCAGGTACACGACACGCCCAGAAACGTCGCCGTGGTTTAAGCGTCGCGGGGGTGCAGGAATGCGGCGACCGCCGGCTAAGCCGTTTCGGTGATCGGACGGTCGACCCAGCTCATCAAGTCACGCAGCTTCTTGCCGACGATCTCGATGGGATGTTCGGCGTTTTCCTTGCGCAGTTGCTCGAGCTGCTTGTTGCCGCCCTCGACGTTGGCGACGAGCTTCTTGACGAAGCTGCCGTCCTGGATGTCGCGCAGGATGCCGCGCATCCGCTCCTTGGTGTCGGCGTCGATGACCCGCGGACCCGACAGGTATCCGCCGAACTCGGCGGTGTCGGACACCGAGTAGTTCATCCGGGCGATGCCACCCTCGTACATCAGGTCGACGATGAGCTTGAGCTCGTGCAGCACCTCGAAGTACGCCATCTCCGGGGGGTAGCCCGCCTCGACCATCACGTCGAAACCGGTCTTCACCAATTCCTCAGTCCCACCGCATAATACGGCCTGTTCACCGAACAGGTCGGTTTCGGTCTCATCCTTGAAGGTCGTCTTGATGACGCCGGCGCGGGTGCCGCCGATGCCTTTGGCGTAGGACAGCGCCAGTGCCTCGCCGTGACCGGTCGGGTCTTGGTCGACGGCGATCAGGCAGGGCACGCCCTTCCCGTCGACGAATTGGCGACGAACCAAGTGCCCCGGGCCCTTCGGCGCGACCATTGCCACCGTGACATCGCCGGGGGGCTTGATCAGGTCGAAGTGGATGTTCAGACCGTGGCCGAAAAACAGTGCGTCGCCAGACTTCAGGTTCGGCTCGATGTCGTTTTTGAAGATGTCCGCCTGGGCGGTGTCGGGCGCCAGCAGCATGATCACATCGGCCCACTTGGCCACCTCGGCGGGGGTGTCGACCTTCAGGCCCTGCTCTTCGACCTTGGCCCGTGACTTCGAGCCCTCCTTCAGCCCGACGCGCACCTGAACCCCGGAATCGCGCAGGCTCAGCGAGTGTGCGTGCCCCTGGCTGCCGTAGCCGATGACGCCGACCTTGCGGCCCTGGACGATCGACAGGTCCGCGTCGTCGTCGTAGAACATCTCCAATGCCTCTGATGCCACGTGAATATCTCCTTTATTTCTAGGTTCTTGAATTCGAATGGTTATTTGGCCGTGCCGATGCCGCGTGGCCCGCGGGACAGCGATACCACTCCGGACTGGACGATCTCGCGCACACCGAACGGCTCCAGCACCCGCAGGAACGCCTCCAACTTGCCGCGGTCACCGGTTGCCTCGATGGTCAACGACTCCGGCGAAACGTCGATCACCTTGGCGCGGAACAAGTTAACCGCCTCAATAACTTGACTTCGGGTGCCCGCGTCGGCCCGCACTTTGATCAGCGCCAGCTCCCGGGCCACCGACTTGTCATCATCCTGCTCGATGATCTTGATGACGTTGATGAGCTTGTTGAGTTGCTTGGTGATCTGCTCGAGCGGTGTCTCCTCCGCCGAGACGACGATCGTCATCCGGGACATGTCTTTCTGTTCGGTGGCCCCGACGGCGAGCGA
>DASYBR010000064.1:0-1941 GCA_036500645.1 Mycobacterium sp.
GTTTCGATGATCTGCGGCTGCGGGTGATCGCCGGGCGAGACCCAGCGGTAGCGGCCGAACGGTAGCGGCGAGCGTTCGATGCGCCGCGACAACCGGCCGCGCCGGAGGTGGCGGTGGAACCGGCGCAGGCCGTCGATGTCGGGCGCGCGGTCGTAAACCCAGATGCACTGGATCACATTGGTCACGCCGGCCGCCCGCTCGACGCGGAAGAAGGTGTCGTCGACCAGATCGAGAACGTTGTTCATTTCCTCGGTGTCCCTTCGTTGTTAGGCGTTGATAGCTGGTGCGCGGTGACCGCAGTTCGCGTGCGCGGCAACCGCATCCACCCAGTCGGAGGTGGTCTTGACGGCCCGGGCGAACGACCGGGTCAGCGCCTCGAGGTAGTGCTGCACCGACGCGCGCGCCTCGGCGTTGTCCGGGAAGGAGATCGTGGCCGTGGTCTTGTCGGCGTGGCGGTTGATCCACAGGTTGATCCCGCCGTGTGACAGGTTGTCGGCGTAGGTTCCGAAGTTGTTCTGGTCCAACAGGTCCGCGGCGGGTATGGCGCGGAAGTCGATGAACGACACCATCATTGCGCGGGCCGTGGGTGGCGAGATCCAGAGTCCGCGCGGGTCGGCCAGCTCGATGACCCGATCGAGAGGTACGGCGGCGAGATGCTTGGCGCCATCGAACGATTCCTGCGCGGCCCGTGCCGCCTCGCAGAAGCCGGTTACGGTCGGCACGGTGACCGGGATCAGGCTGGCGAACCAGCCCACGGTCATCGAGTCCAGCGCCGGTGTCCGTGTGTCGTACGGCGTGAAGCCGTGAAACGTGTCGTTGCCCGTCAACTCGTGCTCGGTCAACGCGGCGCACGCCAGAACTCCCCCGCTGAACCGCGCGCCGGCCGCGCGACAGGCGGTGTCGAACGACTCCGTCTCAGCCGCGTCCAACAGATCGACGGTCATGAAGTCGCCCGTGGTGTCGGTCCCGCTGGCGCGCAGCGGAAGCGGAAAGCTCGGCCACTCGCCCTCGGTGTCGCGGGCGAACTCGACCCAGTCCTCGACCTCGGGGGACGCCAGGGTCAGGCGCGCCAGCTTCTCGTGCTGGCGTTGCGCGTAACCGCGATAGCTCGCAGTCCGCGGAAACATGGCCGGTCCTTCGGCGCCGTTGGTGATGGCCTGATACGTCAGCTGGATGTCGAAGAAGATCAGGCCGGCGGACATGCCGTCGATGAGCAGGTGGTCGACGCTCGCGTAGAACGAGAAGTGGTCGACGTGCTGGACAATGCCAAAGGTGAAGCAATCCCACTCGAGGGTCCCCGGTGTCGTCGTCAGAGAGTGGGCGCGTACCTGGTCGGCATCCAGCTGCCCGAATTCCGTGGGGACGAGGTCGATGGCTTCGGGGTTGTCGATTGTGCGTCGGACGATGACGTCGTTCTCGAATTCGAACCAGTCGTGGTAGGCGTCATTGCGGCGTACGTGCGCATTGATCGTCGCTGTCATGGCCGCGATGTCGCAGACCCCGGGGATGTCCCACGCCACGACCATCAGCCGGGGCAGCTGCCGGCCGGCGGCTTTGCCGTCGTAGGCGGCCCGCAGGTGCCGAGCCTGCTGGTAAGTCGGCGGCAGGTCGCTTCGCCGCGCGTTGCGGGCCGCGTCGTGTGCCGCGGCGGAAGCCATCCAGGTGGTGACCGGACCGGCCGAGGGCTGCCATCCGGTGATCTTGCCCAGCGTGACCATTGATCAATCCTTTTCGGTTCGATGCCGTTCTGTGCCGCTCGCGATGGCGAAAGCATTGTCCGCGAATGGGTTTCGCGTTGCGACCTGACGGCGTATTCGGTTGTTGTTGAAAACGAACCTACGGTGGGATCTCGGCGATGTCGCTCTTGTAGGCGATAGTCGAAATAAGCGACGATTCCGCGGTTTTGCGCGTTGTGCTCACACGTTCCGGTCCGGGCTTCGG
>DASYBR010000065.1:0-17699 GCA_036500645.1 Mycobacterium sp.
GACATCACGTCCAACGTTCGGTCGTGACCGGTCAGCCGGCGGGCCAGCTGCAGTCGCTGCTCGCCGGGGGCTCTGGGCAGGCTTATCTGCTGAATGGCGAAGCGGCCGCCGAATTGCCTGGTGCAATCCTGGGCGACGGCGGTGAATGTCGCGCCGTCGGCGGCCGTCGTGTAGAAGCTGATCACCAGCAGGTTGCCGCCGGAACCGCAGGCCGACACCGACGAGATTATCGTCGCGGTCGCCAGCGCGATTACACCTGTCCGGCGTACGCGCTCACGCCGACTCACCACTAATTCACACCTTCTCGCGCGCGCCTCAAATCGCCAAGCGCGCCAGCAGATCCCGCGCCTTCTCCGCGTTCTGCGGATCGCAGAGCACGTCGTAGCGGCCGGCGACCAACTGCATTGTAGAACTGAAATCCCTTGTGCCACGGGCCATTGCGTATGGAACGGCCGACGTGATCAACCCGAAGAAGATACCGGCGACCAGGCCTGTGGCCAGCGCGCCCCCGGGATTGCTGAAGAAACCGAGCACCAACCCGATGAACAACCCCAGCCAGGCCCCGCTGAGCACGCCGCCGCCCAGCACCTTGGGCCACGTCAGCCGGCCGGTCACCCGCTCGACCTGCATCAGGTCGACACCGACGATGGTCACCTGCTGAACAGGGAACTCCTGGTCGGACAGAAAGTCGACGGCGCGCTGCGCCTCGGCGTAGGTGGGGTACGACCCCACCGGCCACCCCTTGGGCGGCGTAGGCAACGAGGGCACACCCCGCCGCCGGCCCGCAGCACCCGAAGGCGTTGCGCCGGGAACTTGACCGGGCTGGAAAGGACTAGTCATTGGTGCTCATTGTCCTCCGCCTCGGCCCGGGTTTCATCTTGGGTCTGATCTCACGGCACCGCAAAAGCGAGCCGGAGATATTCGACGAGCCACGAACACAGGTCGTCTCGGCCCGAACAGCGGTTATGCTCCGGCGATTCGCCGCGGCACCCGTCATCTGCGCATGGGCTAGGTTGAACACCATGACAACTCCCGGCGAAGGATTCGGCGAGAGTGCCCACGAGCGCGGGGACAAACCGCGCCAGGGTGACAGTGGAACTTCGGATCAGCCGGGCTGGAATCCGCCGTGGGAGCCGCCGGCGCCCGACTACCCGCCCCCACCGTATGCCTCGCCCGGTTACTCCCACGAGTACCAAGCCGGCTACCCGCCGCAGTACCCGCCCGACTACCCCCCACCGCAGGGTCCCCCTCCACCCGGATACGGGCAGCCGGCCGGGTACGAGCAACCGCCGGGTTACGGTGGCCCGCCCTACCCGCCGGGCCCGCCGCAGTTCGGTGGCCCGCCACCCGGCTACGGCCCGCCTCCCTACCAGGGCGGCTACCCACCGGATTACCTGGGTGGCTACGGACCCCAGCAGGCCGGGACGAACGGGCTGGCGGTCGCGTCGCTCATCGCATCGTTCACCGGAATCTTGTGCTGCATCGGCTCGATCGTGGCGATCGTGTTGGGCGGGGTTGCGCTCAGTCAGATCAAGCGGGATCGACAAGAGGGCTACGGCCTTGCGGTCGCCGGCATCGTCATCGGCATCGCAACACTGGTGGTCAGTTTCATCGTCGCGCTGTTCGCGATGCATTCGCGTTAGCGTCCGCATAGACCTTTTTGGAGGCACCCACGGTCACCGGGCGTCTGCCGTCCGGTCGCCGCCTGCCTAGGCTTTCCCTATGGGGTCGGTCAACAGGGTGTACATCGCCCGGCTTTCGCGGATGTTGGTGCTGGGTCCACTCGGCGAATCCTTCGGCCGCGTCCGCGATGTGGTGATCAGCATCAGCATCGTGCGCCAGCAGCCGCGCGTCCTCGGACTGGTCGTCAATCTGGCGACGCGCCGCAGCATCTTCATTCCGATGCTGCGCGTCGCCGCGATCGAGCCGGACGCGGTGACCCTGAACACCGGCAGCGTGTCCTTGCGGCACTTCGAACAGCGGCCCGGCGAGGTGCTGGCGATCGGGCAGGTGCTGGACTCCCAAGTCAAAATCAACGACCCCGCGCTGCCGGAACTCGCGGGCCTCGACGTGGTCATCACGGATCTCGGAATCGAACAGACCCGCACGCGGGACTGGATGGTCAGCAGGGTCGCCGTCCGTGTCCCCCGGCGGCTGGGACGGCGTGGCCCCGTGCACGTCGTCGACTGGCAGAACGTGCAGGGCTTGACCCCGTCGGCGCTGGCGTTGCCGGGCCAAGGAGTGACTCAACTGCTGGACCAGTTCGAGGGCCGCAGGGCTGTCGACGTGGCGGACGCCATCCGCGGCCTGCCCACCAAGCGGCGTTACGAAGTGCTCAAGGCGCTCGACGACGACCGGCTGGCCGACGTCCTGCAGGAACTGCCCGAGCTGGATCAGGCGGATGTGCTCTCGCACCTGGGCACCGAGCGATCGGCCGACGTGCTCGAGGAGATGGACCCCGACGACGCCGCCGACCTGCTCGGCGTGCTGAACCCGACCGACGCCGAGATGCTGCTGACCCGGATGGACCCCGACGAATCCGCGCCGGTGCGCCGGCTCCTGGCGCACTCCCCCGACACCGCCGGCGGGTTGATGACCTCGGACCCCGTCGTGCTCACCCCCGACACCGCGGTTGCCGAGGCACTGGCCCGGGTCCGCGATCCCGATCTCACCACCGCCCTGTCGTCGATGGTGTACGTCGCCCGGCCACCGACGGCCACCCCCACCGGTCGCTACCTGGGCTGCATTCCCCTGCAACGACTGCTTCGTGAGCCGCCGGCCGCGCTCGTCGGCGGAATCGTCGACAGTGAGCTGCTGACCCTGAAGCCCGAGACCCCGTTGGGCGCGGTGACCCGGTACCTGGCCGCGTACAACCTGGTGTGTGGGCCGGTGGTCGATGACCAGAACCACCTGCTGGGGGCGGTCACCGTGGACGACCTGCTCGACCACCTCCTGCCGCACGACTGGCGCGTGGATATGCAAGTGCTCCCGGACCGCGATCGCGCCGGCGGACTCGAAGAACTGGGAGGATCCGCGTGAGTAAATCCTCGGCACCGCGTGGGCTGTACACCCCGCGGACATCGCGCAGGTACTCGCCGCGGCTCGACCCCGAGGCCGTCGGGCAGATCACTGAATCCATTGCGCGCTTCTTCGGCACCGGCCGCTATCTGCTGATCCAGACGATGCTGGTCGTGGTGTGGATCGCGATCAACCTCTTCGCGGTCGCGGCACGTTTTGACCCCTACCCATTCATCCTTCTCAATCTCGCGTTCTCGACGCAGGCCGCCTACGCCGCGCCGTTGATCCTGTTGGCCCAGAACCGCCAGGAGAACAGGGACCGGGTCGCGCTGGAACAGGATCGCCACCGCGCTGCACAAACTAAGGCCGACACCGAATATCTGGCCCGCGAACTGGCCGCGTTGCGGCTCGCCGTCGGCGAGGGCGTGACGCGTGAGTACCTGCGTCACGAGCTGGATGACCTGCGCGAACTGCTGCTGAATCTGAGGCCGGAAACGGCGAATGGCGAGCCGATGGGCAGCAGTGAAAGCCTGGAGCGGACGGCTAAGAAATCGGGCTGAGAAGCAGTTCGACCATTGCGCCACTCTCGTCACAAGAGTTATGTATGGTGATCTGGTTCACCAATCTTCAAGCAAGTGAACCCAGCTCACATACCAAGGACGGTCGAGTGCGCATAGGGGGACGCCGGGTTGCACGCCCGGCCGCCGCGGCAGTGCGGCAGCGAACTCTGCGGGTATCGCGTTCACCGGCATTCGGGATAGTCATCCTCGCTCCTTTGATATTCGCGGGCGCGGCCAGCGGAGCGGCTCCCTCCTTTCCCAACAGACTCCCCCCGGTGCATGCCGCGATCACTCCCGTCGCCGCGGTGTCGACGACCGTCCCGGACCTGTCCGGCCCGGCCGTTGTCTCGATCGACCGCGCTCCGACCGCCTTCCACATCGCCGAGCCCGCGCTGTCCGCGCCGCCACCGGCGATGATCGTGAACGCACCCGGCGCTCTCGGGATTCCGAGCATCGCGCTGGCGGCCTATCGGAACGCCGAGCAGACGATGGCCGTCGCCGCACCCGGCTGCGGTGTCAGCTGGAACCTGCTGGCGGGGATTGGGCGCATCGAGTCCGGCCACGCCGGAGGTGGCGCTGTGGATGCGCGGGGCACCGCGATCCGCCCGATTTACGGCCCATCCCTGGACGGCACGCTGCCCGGCAACGAGGTAATCGTCTCGAGCAGCGCCGGCAGCCGCCCCACCTACGCCCGCGCGATGGGACCGATGCAGTTCCTGCCCGGCACCTGGGCCCGCTATGCCTCCGACGGAAAAGGCGACGGAGTCGCCGATCCGCAGAACCTTTTCGACTCCACCCTGGCGGCCGCCCGGTACCTGTGTAGCGGCGGGTTGAACCTGCGTGACGCATCACAGGTGATGGCCGCGATCCTGCGCTACAACAACTCGATGCCGTATGCCCAGAACGTGCTGGGTTGGGCCGCGGCATACGCGACCGGCGTGGTACCGGTCGACCTGCCGCCGATGACCGGGCCGCCGCCTCCGCTGGGCGACGCATTCTTCGAGCACCCCGAGGGACTCGGACCTAACCTGCCGATGAACATCAACGGCTTGCCGTCCAACGACCCACTGGCGCGCGTGCCGCTGATCGACCTGAGCGCGCCGCAGCAAGCCGGTCCTCCGCCGGCGTTCCCGTGGATGACGCCGACGCAACCGCAGCAACAAACCCGGCAGCCCGGCTGCACGGTGATCTGCATCGGCTCACAAACCCCGCCGCCACCGCCATGGCAGCCGCAGGGGTTCGGCGCGCCACCCCCTGACGCCGTTTCGCCGGCCGCGCCCCCACCCTTCGGGGCCCCTCCCGCTCCAGATCCGCTGGCGGGCGGCCCCGCCGGTCCTCCCCCGGGCGGGCCGCCTGCCGGCCCAGCCCAGGCCGCATCGCCGTCACCCAAGCCGGCAGGTCCGCCGCCGACGGCGGCCACCGCGCCGGGACGCAACCAGTCCGCGCCCAATTCGGCCGGCTGAACCAGCCTGCGGCGACCGCAAGCGCGGCGAAGCCGGGCGCAGCGGGTCGCCGCCCAACCAGCTAGCGGCGATCGCAAGCGCGGCGAGCCGGGCGCAGCGGGTCGCCGCCCAACCAGCTAGCGGCGATCGCAAGCGCGGCGAAGCCGGGCGCAGCGGGTCGCCGCCAAACCAGCCCCGAACGTGCACGCCTACACTCGGCGTTGATGTCCCCTGATACGCAAGCCGACCTGAGCGCAGCTATACGCACCGCACTGGGCAAGGTGATCGACCCCGAACTTCGGCGTCCCATCACCGAACTCGGCATGGTCAAGAGCATTGACACCGAACCTGACGGTGACGTGCATGTTGGGATCTACCTGACCACCGCCAGCTGTCCGAAGAAAACCGAAATCAGCGACCGCGTCACGCAGGCGGTCTCCGACGTGCCGGGCACCGGCGCGGTGCGGGTGACCCTGGATGTGATGAACGACGAACAGCGCACCGAACTGCGCAAGCAGCTGCGCGGTGATGCCCGCGAACCCGTCATCCCGTTCGCGCAACCCAACTCCCTGACCCGGGTGTACGCCGTCGCGTCCGGCAAGGGCGGCGTCGGAAAGTCAAGCGTCACAGTCAATCTGGCCGCGGCGATGGCTACGCGCGGGCTGTCGGTGGGCGTCCTCGACGCCGATATTCACGGCCACTCGGTTCCGCGGATGATGGGCACCAGCGACCGGCCCACCCAGGTCGAGTCGATGATCCTGCCGCCGATCGCCCACGAGGTGAAGGTCATCTCGATCGCCCAGTTCACCGAGGGCAACACACCGGTGGTGTGGCGCGGGCCGATGCTGCACCGGGCGTTGCAGCAGTTCCTGGCCGACGTTTACTGGGGTGACCTGGACGTGCTGCTGCTTGACCTACCGCCGGGAACCGGCGACATCGCCATCTCGGTGGCTCAGCTGATCCCCAACGCCGAGATTCTGGTGGTGACCACGCCGCAAAGCGCCGCGGCGGAGGTCGCCGAACGGGCCGGCAGCATCGCGATCCAGACCCGCCAGCGCGTCGTCGGGGTGGTGGAAAACATGTCGGGTCTCCTCCTGCCGGACGGCACCAAGATGCAGGTGTTCGGCGAGGGCGGTGGCCAGCAGGTGGCGGAGCGGTTGTCGCGCGCGACCGGCGCCGACGTGCCGCTGCTGGGTCAGGTTCCCCTAGACCCCGCGCTGGTGACCGCCGGTGATTCCGGCATCCCGATCGTGCTCAGCGCCCCCGATTCCGCGGCGGGCAAGGAACTGCGCAGCGTGGCCGACAGCCTGTCCTCACGTCGGCGGGGACTGGCCGGCGTATCGCTGGGGCTCGATCCGACCAAGCACTGAATTCGGTTACGCGCCGGTCAGGTCGCGTCGGCGTCGTAAGGCGTGTGACCGGGCGCGTGCTGCTTGGGCTCGCCGTTCGTCAGTTCGGGGGTCGACGGCTGCGGCGCGTCGCTGGCCGGACTGGCCGGCCTGTCGAAGTTCCCGGTGAGGAAGGAATCGTCGCCATCGAGTAGGTGCTTGGTCAGCGCGGCCCGCGGCGTCATGCCCCGCAGTCTCTGCAGTTCGCTCAGCGGAGCGCGCAGATCGTCGAAATCGGGGCCGAGGTCCTCGCGCAGCTGAGTGGTCACACCGCTGAGGTAATCGCGCGCCTGCCGCAGTGCGTTCGACGTCCAGCGGATCGCACCGGGCAGCCGCTCCGGGCCGAGCACCACCAGCCCGACCACGACGAGCACCATGATGTGCTCCCAGCTCAGACTGCCGAACATCGCTAGCCGTTGTCCGGGTCGGGTTTGACAGTGAGCGTGACGTGCCGACCATCGCGGACCACCTCCACCGGGGCGTCCTGGCCGATGTTCAGCTGCCGCACCGCGACGACGAACTCGTCGGAGTCGGCGACCTTGCGGTTGCCGATCTTGACTATCACGTCGTTCTCCAGGATTCCGCCCTTCTGGGCCGGGCTTCCCGCTTTGACGTTGGCGACCTGCGCACCGGAGGCGATCGCGTTGCTCACCGAGCGGGTGCTGATCCCGATTGTCGGGTGCACGATCTTTCCGTCTTTGATCAGGGTCTGCGCGACCTGCTTCGCCTCGTTGATCGGGATCGCGAAGCCCAGCCCGCTTGCGCTGTCGGACAGCGACTTACCCGCGGTATTGATGCCGATCACCTGCG
Source organism: Mycobacterium sp. (assembly GCA_036500645.1). Lineage (GTDB taxonomy): Bacteria > Actinomycetota > Actinomycetes > Mycobacteriales > Mycobacteriaceae > Mycobacterium. The sequence continues at coordinate 7,219 of DASYBR010000065.1, forward strand.
AATCCATATCGATCAGCGGGCCACCGGAGTTGCCGTGGTTGATCGAGGCGTCGGTCTGCAGGGCATCGATGACGGTGTCGGTGTCAGAGCCCTCCCCGGACAACGGCACCGGGCGGTGCAGCGCACTGATGATGCCGTGGGTCACGGTGCTGCGCAGCCCCAGGGGCGCACCCGCGGCGAGCACGTCGTCGCCGACGCGCACCTTGTCCGAGTCGCCGAACCGGGCCACCGACAGGTTGTCCACGTTGTCGACCTTCAGCACGGCCAGGTCGGTCTTCGGGTCGCGCCCGACCAGGTTGGCGGGCACTTCCTTGCCGTCATTGAACACCACAGTCGTCTTGAACTGGCTGGGGTTGTTGGCGGCCTCGGAGATCACGTGGTTGTTCGTGATGATGTAGCCGCGGCCATCCACCACGACGCCGGATCCCTGCATGCCTTCCTGGTCGCTCTTCGACTCGATAGTCACCACGGCGTCGGCGGTGGCGGCGGCCACCTTGGCGAACCGGCCCGCAGGTGGTTCACCATTACCGCTGGTGGACAGCGTCACCTTCGAGGTGGTGAAGGCTTCGACCACCTCGGCCGTCTTGCGGCCGATCACACCGCCGAGCACGCCGATGACCAAAGCGATGAGCAGCAGAACGAGCAACGCGACGTAAGACACCTTGCCGCCGAAGAGCACGTCGCGCACACCGAGTTTGCCGCCGTAGCCCAACCCGGTTGTGGGTGCGGGCGCGGTGACCGCCGGAGTCCCTAACGCCGCCGCGGCCGCCGGATCGCGCCAGGGGTCGTCTTCTTCCGGTTCGGCGCCGTCCTTCTCCGCCGCCAGCGCCCCGGAGTCGATGGGATGGCGTTGCAGCGAGTCGGGACTCCCGCCCGGCCGGCTGAACGCCTCCTGCAGGACCGGGTCGGCGGGTTGGTCATCGGGCGCGAACTCGCCCTGGTCCCGGTACTTCTGCGGCCGCACCCGCTCGGCCACGAAAGATCCGCGCAGGCCGTCGGGACGACTGAACGTTTGACTGGACGCGGGGTCCACGGGTGGCCGGGAGATGGGGCGCGGCGCCAAGCGGTTGCCGCTGTCTTGCCTCTTGTCGAAGCCTTGGTCGGAGGTCACGTTACCCCTTGGATCCTCTTCTTGAGCGCGCGAGACAAGCCGTTAACCGGGCGATATGCATGGCGCCGATGTTGTCCGTGTCCACCCTAGTATCCACAGTGCGGCGTTGGTCGCCATGAACGCGCGCGCAGCGCAGGGTGAGGATCAATGAGTCGCTACCGACGCTTACGTTGCTGGCGGCCATCGCGTTCAGCAAAGTGGTCGGGCAATTGGCCGGTCGGGTCGTCGGGCGAACCGTAGGGGATGTCGGCCAGCATTCCGAGCAGCGTGCTGGGAATGCGGATCGGACAGGAGTCACGCAACGCCGCACGCGCCCGACTCTGGTCTTCGACCTCGGCCGCACACTGGGCACACAGCGACAGATGGTGTGCGGCCCGCAAGTGTGCGTTCATCCGCAGCTCACCGTCGACGAACGCCGCGATGGCTTCGGCGGAGAGGTGTTCGGTGGACCCGAACTGGCGCGGCGCCCCCACGGGCGCATCGCTTTGGGAGGCGAACTGTGCGGGAAGCCAGGAGAACGCGCGACGGAAGACATGTCCTCGATCGGGCATCACCAGCTCCTTACCGCGCACTTATTTTCTGCACCTCACCTCGAATGTAGCGCGAGGCGGTACCCAATTTCGCCCCCGCGGGTCACAAAACCCCTGGATTGTTTCCTTGAATTAGCCCGGCTGTGCACAATCGTGACCTCCGGCGGCCGGACTAAGCCGACTTGGCGTGCATTCCCTCGGCCCGGGCGCCCTGCTCGGGGTGCGCGGCCAAGTAGTCGCGCAGCGCCTGACGTCCGCGGTGGATGCGGCTGCGCACGGTACCGAGCTTCACGCCCAGCGTGGCGCCGATTTCCTCGTATGACAGACCTTCGATGTCGCACAGGACAACCGCGGCGCGAAACTCCGGCGGCAGCGAATCCAGGGCGGCCTGCAGGTCGGGCCCGAGCCGCGAGTCATGGTAGATCTGCTCCGGGTTGGGCTCATCGGCCGGCACGCGCTCGTAGTCCTCGGGCAACGCCTCCATCCGGATGCGGGTCCGCCGGCGCACCATGTCGAGGAAGAGATTCGTGGTGATGCGGTGCAGCCAGCCCTCGAACGTCCCGGGCTGGTAGTTCTGCACCGACCGGAACACCCGGATGAACGTCTCCTGGGTCAGGTCTTCGGCATCTTGCTGATTGCCGGAGAGCCGGTAGGCCAACCGGTACACCCGGTCGGCATGCTGACGTACCAGCTCATCCCACGACGGCATCGTCGTCTTGTCCCCGGTCGCGTCGAATACCGCGGTGCCTTGGGGTGCATCGGTCGTCTCCACCCATTCGTCGGTGGGGCAATCTTGCGCATGAGACATGCTGGCTGGGCTCAAAAGCGTGGTGATGATCAAGTCCTCCGAAATCGGCCTACCGTACAGCGGCAGCTCGTCACCGGCAACACGTGGCTGCCACTCGGTATTCCCGGGCCAATGTGCTCCACGTTCCATAGGGACACCGTCGCGTACCGGCGTATGTGCGGTATATGAACAATCTGAGCTCAAGCTGAGAAACCGTATCGTAACCAGCTTTGTGCAGGTGATATCCGCGGCGACGTGAGCTTAAACGCACCGGATCTGCCGGGCGTGTCGGCGCGGCGCGGTACAGGCGCGCCTGCCCGAGCGCGCCGCGAATTGGAATACGCTGCGGGTATGGACGGCACCGACGCGGGAACTCCTGGCCAAACAGCGCCCAGCCGAGCCGAATCACTGTCCGCACACGCCGAGGCATCGATCTCGGAAGACGCGTTGCTGGCGGCTGCCCGCGAGCGCGCCATGGATATCGGTGCGGGGGCGGTGACGCCGGCCGTCGGCGCGCTGCTGAGTCTGCTGACGAAGCTCAGCGGCGGCAAGGCGGTCGCCGAGGTGGGCACCGGTGCGGGCGTCAGCGGCCTGTGGTTGTTGTCGGGCATGAGCGACGACGGCGTATTGACCACCATCGACATCGAGCCCGAGTATCTGCGGCTGGCCAAGCAGGCCTTCTCCGAGGCGGGTATCGGCCAGTCACGCACCCGCCTGATCAGCGGCCGCGCCCAAGAGGTCCTCACCCGGCTCGCCGATGAGTCCTACGACCTGGTCTTCGTCGACGCCGACCCGATCGACCAGCCCAATTACGTCGTCGAGGGGGTACGGCTGCTGCGTCATGGCGGTGTGATCGTGGTGCACCGGGCGGCGCTGGGCGGCCGAGCCGGCGATCCCGCCGCACGCGACGCCGACGTGGCCGCCGTGCGGGAGGCGGCCCGACTCATCGCCGAGGATGAGCGGCTGACCCCCGCGCTGGTGCCGCTCGGCGACGGCATTTTGGCCGCGGTCCGCGACTAGCTCGCCGCGCTCAGGGCCACAAGGAAAACTTTTACGAATTGTTGACGGGGCGCCTGCTTGACGCCAGGTTGAACATGCGTTTAGCGTACTGAACATGCGTTCAGCCGACCTGACCGCTGCCGCCCGAATCCGTGACGCGGCCATCGAGCAGTTCGGCCGGCACGGGTTCGGCGTCGGACTACGCGCGATCGCCGAAGCGGCGGGAGTGAGCGCGGCACTGGTCATCCACCACTTCGGTTCCAAGGAGGGACTGCGCAAGGCCTGCGACGACTTCGTCGCCGAAGAGATCCGCAGCAGCAAGTCCGAGGCGATGCAGTCGAACGATCCGGCCACCTGGTTGAGCCAGCTGGCCGAGATCGAGGCGTTTGCGCCGCTGACCGCCTACCTGGTGCGCAGCCTGCAGACTGGCGGCGAGCTGGCGATGACGTTGTGGAACAACATGATTGAGAACGCCACTGAGTATTTGAACGAGGGCGTGCGTACCGGAATCATCAAGCCCAGCCGAGATCCCGAGGCCCGGGCCAAGTATCTGTCCATCACCGGCGGTGGCGGTCTCCTGCTGTATCTGCAAATGCACGAAAACCCAACGGATCTGCGGGCGGTCCTTCGCGACTACGCCCGGGACATGGTGTTGCCTTCCCTCGAGGTCTACACCGAGGGATTGATGACCGACCGCACCATGTACGACGCATTCCTGGCAGCAGACGATCAAGGAGGATCCAATGCCGAGTAACGACTCCGGTCCCATCGAAATCCGGGGCCTCACCAAGAACTTCGGTGCCGTGCGGGCGCTGGACGGTCTCGACCTGACGGTGCGCCCGGGAGAAGTGCACGGGTTCCTCGGGCCCAACGGCGCGGGGAAGTCCACCACCATCCGCATCTTGTTGGGTCTGGCCAAGGGCGACGGCGGAAGTGTGCGGTTGCTGGGCGGCGACCCGTGGACCGACGCCGTCGAGTTGCACCGCCAGATCGCTTATGTGCCAGGCGATGTCACCCTGTGGCCGTCGCTGACCGGTGGCGAGACCATCGATCTGCTGGCGCGCATGCGCGGCGGCATCGACGACAGACGCCGCGCGGAGCTGATCGAGCGCTTCGATCTCGACCCGCACAAAAAGGCGCGCACCTATTCGAAGGGCAACCGGCAAAAGGTCTCGCTGATTTCCGCATTCTCCTCGCGAGCCGGACTGCTGCTCCTGGACGAGCCGAGCAGCGGGCTGGACCCGTTGATGGAGCACGTCTTTCAGCAATGTGTGGGCGAGGCTCGCGACCGCGGCGTGACGGTCTTGCTGTCCAGCCACATCCTGGCCGAAACCGAAGCGCTGTGCGAACGAGTCACCATCATCCGGGCAGGCAAGACCATCGAGAGCGGTTCGCTGGACTCGATGCGTCACCTCAGCCGCACCTCCATCAAGGCCGAATTGATCGGCAATCCAGGCGATCTCACCCGGATAAAGGGAGTTGAGGACGTCACCGTCGAGGGCAACACGCTGCGCGCACAGGTCGACAGCGAGAGCCTCGGGGAACTGATCCGGGTGCTCGGCGATGCGGGCGTGCGCAGCCTGGTCAGCCAGCCGCCAACCCTGGAAGAGCTGTTCTTGCGCCATTACGACACCGGCCGCAACAAGAAGGTGTCAGCGCGATGAGTACCGCAACCCTGCGACGGCCCGGCCCCGCGGCACACCATGGGCCGCACCGCAATTCGAACTTCTCCGGAACGCTGGGGATGCTGCGGCTCTATTTGCGCCGCGACCGGGTCTCCTTACCGCTGTGGGTGCTGCTGCTGTCGCTCCCCTTGGCGACGGTCTACGTCGGCAGCATCCAAAAGGTCTACCCCACCGAGGCCGCCCGCTCGGAATTCGCGGCCTCCATCATGGCCAGCCCGGCCCAGCGTGCGCTCTACGGCCAGATCTACAACAACAGCCTTGGGGCGGTTGGCATTTGGAAGGCAGGGATGTTCCACGTGCTGATCGCGGTGGCCGTCATCCTCACAGTGATCCGCCACACCCGCGCTGACGAGGAAACCGGGCGGACCGAGCTGCTGGACTCGACCGCGGTCGGACGCTACGCCAGCCTCAGCGCCGCACTGATCCTGTCGTTCGGGGCCTCGATCACCACCGGTGCGATCGGCGCTGCGGGATTGCTCACCACCGCCGTGCCCGCCGGAGGATCGCTGGCGTTCGGGGCGGCGCTGGCCGGCTCCGGCCTGGTGTTCACCGCCGTCGCCGCGGTGGCCGCGCAACTCTCCCCCAGCGCGCGGTTCTCTCGTAGCGCCGCATTCGCCGTGTTGGCGGCAGCATTCACGTTGCGCGCCATCGGCGATGCCGGCTCCGGCGCGTTGTCGTGGCTCTCGCCGCTGGGATGGTCTTTACAAATCAGGCCGTACGCGGGCGATCACTGGTGGGTGCTGCTGCTGCACCTGAGTACGGCGGCCCTGCTCACCGCGGTGGCATACCGGTTGCTCGCCGGCCGCGACGTCGGCGCGGGACTGGTCGCCGAGCGCGCCGGGCCAGGCCGGGCGTCCCCGACGCTGAGCAACGCTTTCGGGCTGGCGTGGCGGCTGGACCGCGGCGCACTGGTGCTGTGGACCGTGGGCCTGTGCTTGTACGGACTGCTGATGGGCAGCATCGTGCACGGTATCGGCGACGAGCTGGGCGGCGGTGCGGCCCGCGACATCGTCACGCGGATGGGCGGCACCAGTGCTCTCGAGGAGGCCTTCATCGCGGTGGCGTTCACCATGATGGGCATGGTGGCCTCCGCGTTCGCCGTCTCGCTCACTTTGCGACTGCACCAGGAGGAATCCGGTCAACGGGCCGAAACCACACTGGCCGGTGCGGTATCGCGAACCCGTTGGCTGGCAAGCCATTTGGTCACGGCACTGGCCGGCTCGGCGGTGGCGATGCTGACCAGCGGAGTGGTCGGCGGTGTCGTCTACGGGATCGCGGCGGGCGACGTCGGCGGCAAGCTGGCCATCGTGGTCTCGACCGCGGCCGTGCAGCTGCCAGCCGTCTGGCTGTTGTCGGCCGTGACGGTCGCCCTGTTCGGTTCACTACCGCGGTTCACCCCGGTGGCCTGGGGCGTACTGGTCGGCTTCGTTGCCCTGTACCTGATCGGTTCGCTGGCCGGTTTTCCGCAATGGGTGCTCGACCTGGAGCCGTTCGCGCACATCCCGAGGGTCGGCGCGGGTTTCAATGTGGTGCCGCTACTGTGGTTGCTGGCGATCGATGGAGTACTCATCATTTTCGGTGCCGCAACTTTCAGGCGCCGCGATCTGCGTTGCTAGGAGCGTTGTGAAGACCGGTATTCGGATAGCGGCTACATCTTTCTGGGGAATCGTTTCTTGGATTTTGATTCTCTTCCTACCGGCCGGCACGCTCCATTACTGGCAGGCATGGGTTTTCATCGCGGTCTTTACGGCGTCGACCATCATCCCCACCATCTATATCGGCCGGACGAACCCCGCCGCCCTGCAACGGCGCATGCATGCCGGCCCGCGAGCCGAACCCCGAAAATCGCAGAAATTCATCATCACCGGCTCGTTTCTCGGCATTTTCGCGGTGATGGTGTTCAGCGCGTTCGATCATCGGTTCGGCTGGTCGCCGGTGCCGGCATGGCTGTCCGTGATCGGTGATGTCCTGGTGGCGGCGGGACTCGGAATCGCCATGCTGGTGATCACCCAGAACAGCTACGCGGGGGCCACCGTGCGGGTCGAACCCGGCCAGAAGTTGGCTTCCGACGGTCTTTATAAATTCGTGCGGCACCCGATGTATGTCGGCAATGTGATCATGATGATCGGTATCCCCCTGGCACTCGACTCGTTCTGGGGGCTGCTCTTCGTCATCCCGGCCGCCGTGGTGCTGGCCCTGCGCATCCTCGACGAGGAAAAGCTGCTCAACCGGGAGCTGGTCGGGTATCGCGAATACTCGCAGCGGGTGCGCTATCGGTTGGTGCCCTACGTCTGGTAGCCGCATGTCTGGTAGCGGGTGAGCCGACGCGCCTAGGGTGATCGCGTGGCCCGAAATCCCGCACCGATGCTGGACCGGCCGTGGAAACGGGCAGGGGCGCTCCGATACGCGCTGAGCCGGATTCGCGGCTTCGCCAAACCCCCGGTAACGGTGACCGTTCCACCGACCGACATTGCGATCGACCGCGACGTCAGCGTGGCCACCCGCGACGGAACGATGCTGCGGATCAACGTCTTCCGCGACGGCGGCAACGTGGCCCGACCGGTCGTCTTGAGCATCCATCCCTACGGCAAGGACAACCTGCCGACCCGGCGGGGCAAAAGGTCCACCTTCTCGGTGCAGTACCGCGCGATACGCCAGCCGCAGCCGGTGGCGTTTTCCACCCTGACCGGCTGGGAGGCGCCGGACCCGGCGTGGTGGACCCAACACGGCTTCGTCGTGGTCAACGCCGACTCGCGCGGCTGCGGCCACTCCGAGGGAATCGGCAGACTGCTGTCGCATCAGGAGGCCGAGGACACCTACGACCTGGTGCAGTGGCTGGCCGATCAGCCGTGGTGCGACGGTCGAGTCGTCATGCTCGGCGTGTCCTACCTGGCCATCAGCCAATACGCCGTCGCCGCACTGCAACCACCGGCGCTACGCGCCATCTGTCCGTGGGAGGGCTTCACCGACGCATACCGCGACCTGATGTTTCCGGGCGGCGTCGAGGAGACCGGATTCTCCCGCCTGTGGTCACGCAACTTGAGTCGCAGCACCCGGCAGAGCTACGACTTCGTGGCGATGCAGGGCGAGCACCCGCTGCGCGACGAGTTCTGGCGCTCGCTGGTCCCTGACCTGTCCGCGATCAAGGTGCCGATGCTGCTGTGCGGCAGTTTCTCCGACAACAGCCTGCACAGCCGGGGGGTCATGCGGGCGTTCACGCACGGCGGCTCCGGCCACGCCCGCCTCTACACCCATCGCGGCGGGAAGTGGACGACTTTTTATTCCGAGACCGCGCTGGCCGAGCAGTTGAAGTTCTTCCGGGACGTGCTGGACGGCGCGCCCGCATCCCGCAGCGTGCGCCTGGAGGTGCGCGAGGACCGCGACACCGTCACTGCGGTGCGCGAAGAGTCCGAATGGCCGCTGGCCCGGACTCGTTGGCGGCCTTTGTATTTGGGTGGTCACTCCGCCGCTGCCCGGGCTTTGGCGGATGATGCTCCGACAATCGCCGGGCGCAGCGCATTCGAAACCGATTCTCGCGCCGCGATATTCACGTGGACGGCACCCGCGGACATCGAGCTGACCGGCCCGATGGCCGCGCGGTTGTGGGTCGAGCTGACCGGCTGTGACGACGCGAACCTCTTCGTCGGCGTGGAGAAGTGGCGCGACGGGCGGTTCGTCGGATTCGAGGGGTCCTACGGCTACGGCCGTGACCGGGTGACCACCGGCTGGCAGCGAGTCGCGCTGCGCGCGCTGGATCCCGACCTTTCGCAGCCATGGCAACCCGTGGCGGCATGCACCGAGCCGCGACCGGTCGCCCCCGGTGAGGTGGTCGCGGTCGATGTGGCGCTGGGCCCGTCGGCGACGTTGTTCCGCGCGGGTGAACAGCTGCGGCTGGTGATCGCCGGGCGCTGGCTGTGCCCGAGAAACCCACTCACCGGCCAGTTTCCGGCCGCCTACGCGGGCTCGCCGCGCGGTCGGGTCACGTTGCATTGGGGCCCGCGCTACAACGCGCATCTACTGATCCCGGAGATCGGTTAGAAAAGGGCTAGATCCAGACGCCCTTGCCCACTGCGACCACGCCGCCGGCGCTGATCGCGAAGCGCTCCCGGTCCTTCTCCAGATCGACACCGACCATCTCGCCGGGCCCGACGACGACGTTCTTGTCCAGGATGGCGTGCCGTACCACCGCGCCGCGGCCAACCCGGGCGCCGGGCATGATCACACTGCCCTCCACGATCGCGCCGTCGTCCACCACGACATTGGACGACAACACCGAGTTACGCACCGAGGCCGCGGAAATGATGCTGCCGGCGCCCACCACCGACTCCTGGGCGGAGCCGCCGTTGACGAACTTGGCCGGTGCCAGGTTCTCCGACTCACCCCGAATCGGCCAGCGCTTGTTGTACAGGTTGAACACCGGGTGCACCGACACCAGGTCCATGTGCGCGTCATAGAACGCGTCCAACGTCCCGACATCACGCCAGTAGGCCCGGTCGCGGTCCGTCGCCCCGGGCACCTCGTTGTCGCTGAAGTCGTAGACCGCGGCCATCCCGTCACCCACCAGTCGCGGAATGATGTCACCACCCATGTCGTGATCGGAATGGTCGTCGTCGGCGTCGGCGCGAATCGCGTCGATGAGCACTTTGGTGGTGAAGATGTAGTTGCCCATTGACACGAACGTCGTCTCGGGATCGTCCGGGGTTCCAGGCGGATCGAGCGGCTTCTCCACGAAGTTGCGGATGCGGCCCGACTCGTTGGAGTCGATGCAACCGAAGGCGGTGGCGTCACCGCGCGGCACCCGGATGCCGGCCACGGTCGCGCCTGCCCCGCTGTCGATGTGGAATCGCACCATCTGCTCGGGATCCATCCGGTACACGTGGTCGGCCCCGAAAACCACTATGTAGTCGGGGTCTTCGTCGTAAATCAGATTGAGCGACTGGTAGATGGCATCGGCGGAGCCGGTATACCAGCGCGGGCCGAGGCGCTGCTGTGCCGGCACCGGAGTGATGTACTCACCGGCCAGGCCCGACAACCGCCAGTTTTGCGAAATATGACGGTCCAGTGAATGCGACTTGTACTGCGTAAGAACGCAGATCCTCAGATAGCGCGCATTCACAAGGTTGGACAGCACGAAGTCGATCAACCGGTATGCGCCACCGAAGGGAACCGCAGGTTTGGCCCGATCCGCGGTCAGCGGATACAACCGCTTGCCCTCACCGCCGGCCAGGACGATGCCCAGCACGTGTGGCGCTTCCCTCATGGTTGTTAACCTATCGGCCGCCGCGAACCGCTGCCAGGGGGAATCGCCCTATTGGCCTCCCGATTTGGCAAGCTCTGACGGGCTGTCCGTCAAGGTATTTGGCTCGGTT
>DASYBR010000066.1:0-12527 GCA_036500645.1 Mycobacterium sp.
CGAGGTGCAGATCGGCAAGTTCCGCTTGGTGTTTTTGACCGGCCCCAAGCAGGGTGAGGACGGAGGATCTTCAGGCTAGTGAGCGCACCCGATAGCTCGGCACTGGCCGGGATGTCGATTGGGGCGGTTCTGGAACTGCTAAGGCCGGACTTCCCCGACGTCACGATCTCCAAGATCCGCTTCTTGGAGGCCGAAGGACTGGTGACGCCGCTGCGCGCCGCGTCGGGGTATCGAAGATTCACCGCGTACGACTGCGCGCGGCTGCGGTTCATCCTCACTGCGCAGCGCGATCACTATCTGCCGCTGAAGGTCATCCGGGCGCAACTAGACGCCCAGCCCGACGGTGAGCTTCCCGCATTCGGATCGCCTTACAGCGCCCCGCGGTTGGTGTCTGTGGCGGGCAATGGGGACGGTCCGTCGGCGGCCGGATCCGACACGGCGGCGGTAGCGCCCCCACGCATCCGGCTGAGTCGAGAAGATCTGCTGGAGCGCTCGGGGGTTCACGACGAACTCTTGACTGCCTTACTCAAAGCCGGCGTGATCACCACCGGTCCGGGCGGCTTTTTCGACGAACATGCAGTCGTCATCCTGCAGTGTGCGCGGGCGCTATCGGAGTACGGCGTCGAGCCACGGCATCTGCGCGCATTCCGCTCGGCCGCCGACCGGCAGTCCGACCTGATCGCGCAAATCGCGGGCCCGGTCGTGAAGGCAGATAAGGCCGGCGCGCGTGATCGCGCCGACGACTTGGCGCGTGAAGTTGCGGCGCTTGCGATCACGTTGCACACGTCGTTAGTCAAATCCGCCGTTCGCGACGTTCTGCATCGCTGAGGACTAGACTTCGGACGACAGCTAGGTTTTCGGCGACATGGGCGATATTGCGACCTCGTCGTAGTGCCAGGAACCAGTCGAGCACGGCAGCGTAATGCGGAGGGCAGACACAGATGGGTGAAGTTCGTGTTGTCGGCATTCGCGTGGAGCAACCGCAGAACCAGCCTGTGCTGTTACTGCGTGAAACGAACGGTGATCGGTACCTTCCGATTTGGATCGGTCAATCCGAGGCTGCCGCCATCGCGCTCGAGCAGCAAGGAGTCGAGCCGCCCCGCCCGCTGACCCACGATCTGATCCGGGATGTCATTGCGGCACTTGGACATTCGTTGAAAGAGGTGCGGATCGTCGATTTGCAGGAAGGCACTTTCTACGCTGACCTGGTCTTCGACCGCAACATCACCGTGTCGGCACGCCCTTCGGACTCGGTGGCGATAGCGCTGCGCGTCGGCGTCCCGATTTATGTGGAGGAGGCCGTGCTCGCCCAGGCCGGTCTGCTGATCCCGGATGAGAGCGATGAGGAGGGCGGCACCGCCGTCCGCGAGGACGAGGTCGAGAAATTCAAAGAATTTCTCGACAGCGTGTCTCCCGACGATTTCAAGGCCACCTAACCCGGACCGCGCAGCACGGCCAACCTCGCACGCGGGGTAATGGGCTGGTAGTACCCTGGACGCTGACATCACGGATGCGTCTCATCTGGCACCTGGATCTCGACACGCCTGGCGAAAGTTCGCTGACTTAGCCCGGTGGCGGCCATAATTTGATCACGACTTCAGGCGCGGCGGCTACCGAAAAGCGTAAGCTCTCTAGCACTCGGGCCTGAGCAATGTGGCTGCGGTGCAGCCAGGGACGCAGCTCCAACGACAGCGCGATCGGCGAGAGGAACCACCGTGAGCGAGCAGCCACGTCAAGATCAGCTGGGATTAGCTGATCAAGCGAACGCCGCGAGCAGTGACCAGAACAGCACTCTGACGACCGCACCGGTGCAGCCAGGGCTCTTCCCGGATGACTCTGTCCCCGATGAGCTGGTGGGCTACCGCGGGCCAAGTGCGTGCCAGATTGCCGGCATCACCTACCGGCAGCTGGACTACTGGGCACGCACTTCGCTGGTGGTCCCGTCGATCCGCAGCGCGGCGGGCTCGGGCAGTCAGCGGCTCTACTCGTTCAAGGACATCCTGGTTCTCAAGATCGTCAAGCGGCTGCTGGACACCGGCATCTCGCTGCACAACATCCGCGTCGCGGTCGATCACCTGCGTCAGCGCGGCGTGCAGGATCTGGCCAACATCACCCTGTTCTCGGACGGCACCACGGTTTACGAGTGCACATCCGCCGAAGAGGTCGTCGACCTGCTGCAGGGCGGCCAGGGCGTCTTCGGCATCGCCGTGTCCGGTGCCATGCGCGAGCTGACCGGCGTGATCGCCGACTTCCCCGGTGAGCGGGCTGACGGGGGCGAGTCGATCGCTGCCCCGGAAGACGAATTGGCCTCCCGGCGTAAGCATCGCGATCGCAAGATCGGCTAGCGGCACCCTCCCATATCGCGAGAAACGCCTATCGTGCCCAGGGCGCGGGTAAACTCGGCTACGCATCGCCCTCGTGCGGGAGAGTTCTGTGGCTGCCAGCCACGGACGCCGAAGGAGCAACACCTCTCCGTCAACCTCTCAGGCACCCGGACCGCACGGGCCCCGATGCCTCTGGAAAGCGGTGACCCGTTCATTCGGGCACCCGCCCATGGGGAAAGGCAATCCGGCTGACGGTGATCAACCGGCGGATCGGATTGTCGAATCTCTCAGGCGCCCGGTACGGGTCGACGACAGAGGGAGAGGACCACAGCGTGCGCTGCAAGCGCGTTGCAGAGTCCCACCGGATTTCAGGAGTCGCAGTGCCCGAATCAAACCCCGGATCGAAGACGACGCCCCTCGAGCCCGGCTTTGCGGCCCGGCATATCGGACCGGATCGCGAGGCCGTCGCAGCCATGCTCGCCATCATCGGCGTCGACTCCTTCGACGAGCTGGCGGCCAAGGCGATCCCTAGCGGCATCCTCGACAGGGCCACCAACGGTGCCGTGCCCGGTTTGGACCAATTACCGCCGCCGGTCAGCGAGAGCGAGGCGCTGGCCGAGCTGCGAGCGCTGGCCGACGACAACACGGTGTCCGTCTCGATGATCGGGCAGGGCTACTACGACACGGTCACACCCCCCGTGTTGATGCGCAACGTCTTGGAGAATCCGGCCTGGTACACCGCCTACACGCCGTATCAGCCCGAGATCAGCCAGGGCCGGCTCGAAGCGCTGCTGAACTTCCAGACGATGGTGGCCGACCTGACCGGACTCGAGGTCGCCAACGCCTCTATGCTCGACGAGGGCACCGCGGCAGCCGAGGCCATGACGTTGATGCACCGCGCCGCTCGCGGCAGCTCCAACCGGCTGGCCGTCGACGCTGACCTGTTCGGCCAGACCGCGGCGATCCTGGCGACGCGGGCCCTGCCGCTGGGCATCGAGATCGTCACCGCCGATCTGCGCGAGGGCCTTCCGGAAGGTGAGTTCTTCGGCGTCATCACGCAGCTGCCCGGCGCCAGCGGCCGGGTCACCGACTGGGCGCCGCTGGTAGAACAGGCCCACGAACGCGGCGCGCTCGTCGCGATCGGCGCCGACCTGCTGGCATGCACACTGATCACTCCGCCTGGCGACATCAGCGCGGACGCCGCGTTCGGCACCACTCAAAGGTTCGGTGTGCCAATGGGATTCGGTGGCCCGCACGCCGGATACCTGTCGGTGCACTCCAAGCACGCCCGCCAGCTGCCGGGCCGGCTGGTCGGGGTGTCGGTGGACGCCGACGGGTCCCCGGCCTACCGGCTGGCATTGCAGACCCGCGAGCAGCACATCCGCCGCGATAAGGCGACCAGCAACATCTGCACCGCGCAGGTGTTGCTGGCGGTGATGGCCGCAATGTATGCCAGCTACCACGGCGCCGACGGCCTGATCCAACTCGCCCATCGCGTGCACGCCCAGGCCGAGGCGATCGCCGCGGCGCTCGGCGACGCGCTGGTGTACGACACATTCTTCGACACCGTCGTGGCGCAGGTTCCCGGACGCGCCGACGAGGTGCTGGCCGCCGCCAAGGCGAAGGGGATCAACCTGTGGCGCGTCGACGCCGACCACGTGTCGGTGGCGTGCGACGAGGCAACCACCGACGACAACGTGGCGACCGTCATCCAGGCGTTCGGCGTGCGGGCAGGCGAACCCTCGCCCGTCGACATCGCGACCCGCAGTTCGGAGTTCCTGACCCACCCCGCCTTCACGCAGTACCGCACGGAAACGGCGATGATGCGCTACCTGCGCACCCTGGCGGACAAAGATATCGCCTTGGACCGCAGCATGATTCCGCTCGGTTCGTGCACGATGAAGCTCAACGCCGCCGCCGAGATGGAGCCGATCACCTGGCCGGAATTCGCCCGCCAGCATCCGTTCGCGCCCGCGTCCGACAGCGCGGGTCTGCGCCGGCTGATCGACGACCTTCAGAGCTGGCTGGTGGCCATCACCGGCTACGACGACGTCTCGTTGCAACCCAACGCCGGCTCGCAGGGCGAGTACGCGGGACTGCTGGCGATCCACGACTACCACGCCAGCCGCGGTGAACCGCACCGCAACGTCTGCCTGATTCCGTCCAGCGCACACGGCACCAACGCGGCGTCCGCGGCCCTGGCCGGCATGCGGGTGGTCGTCGTGGCCTGCCACAACAACGGCGACGTCGATCTCGACGACCTGCGCGCCAAGGTCAACGAGCACGGCGAGCGGTTGTCGACACTGATGGTCACCTATCCGTCCACGCACGGCGTCTACGAGCACGACATCGCCGAGATCTGCGCGGCCGTGCACGACGCCGGCGGTCAGGTGTACGTCGACGGCGCCAACCTCAATGCGCTGGTGGGCCTCGCCCGGCCGGGGAAGTTCGGCGGCGACGTCAGCCACCTGAATCTGCACAAGACGTTCTGCATCCCGCACGGCGGCGGCGGTCCGGGCGTGGGGCCCGTGGCGGTGCGTTCGCATCTGACCCCGTTCCTGCCGGGGCACCCGTATGCGCCCGAACTGCCCCAGGGCCATCCCGTGTCCTCGGCGCCCTACGGGTCCGCCTCGATCCTGCCGATCAGCTGGGCCTACATCCGGATGATGGGCGCCGACGGACTACGGGCCGCATCGCTGACCGCGATCACCTCGGCCAACTACATCGCCCGACGCCTCGACGAGTACTTCCCGGTGCTGTACACGGGCGAGAACGGCATGGTCGCCCACGAATGCATCCTGGATTTGCGCGGAATCACCAAGTCGACCGGAGTCACCGTCGACGATGTCGCAAAGCGGTTGGCGGACTACGGTTTTCACGCACCGACGATGAGCTTCCCGGTGGCCGGCACACTGATGGTCGAGCCCACCGAAAGCGAAAGCCTGACGGAGATCGACGCCTTCTGCGAAGCCATGATCGCCATCCGCGGCGAGATCGACCGGGTCGGTGCCGGGGAGTGGTCCGTTGACGACAGTCCGCTGCGCGGCGCGCCGCACACCGCCGAGTGCCTGGTGGTTTCCGATTGGGAGCACCCGTACACCCGTGAAGAGGCCGCGTATCCGCTCGGTAAGGACTTCCGGCCCAAGGTGTGGCCGCCGGTGCGCCGCATCGACGGCGCGTATGGCGACCGCAACCTGGTCTGCTCGTGCCCGCCGGTGGAGGCCTTCGCCTGACGAGGCGCCCCATCAGCCGAAGCGGTCGGCGATCGCGACGGCGATGGCCTCCGGCGCATCCTCCTGGATGAAGTGCTTGGCCTCGGGCAGTTCGACGAGAACGTGATCGGGAAACGTCGATTGCATCCGCGGGACCGTCGGACCCGGGCGGAACGCGAAGTCCTTCATTCCCCACACCAGCAGCGCGGGCTTGCCACCCAGCTTGGCCGGCACTTCGTGGGCGAGCCGCGTCAGCATCGGGTGGGCGGCCAACAGCTGCTTGGGCAGCTCCGCGACGCCTTTACGCGCGGCGGCATCGGGCTGCACGGCGCGGTAGTGCTGCATCACCGCGGCGCCGGGCCGGTGCGCGGTTCCCGCCGGGATGAACCGTTCAACGAAGAAGTTGCGCTGCAGAATCGCCCACTGCAAGGGCGGACTGCTCATCACGCGGCTGAAGATCTTGACGGTGAGCTCGTCCGTCGGCCAGAACCAGGTGTTGCCCAGGATGACGCCACGCACCCGGTCGGCGCGCTCCACCGCGACCGCCATGCTGATGGGCCCGCCCCAGTCCTGGCCCATCGTCAGGTAACCGTCGAGTCCGAGGTGGTCGACCAGCTCGCCGACCACATGGGCGTGCTGATCGGCTTTGTACCCGAAGCCGGGTGGCCGATCCGACAGCCCGAACCCGAGATAATCCACTGCGATGCAACGGAATTGGTCGCGCAGGGCGATGACGATGTTGCGATACAGGAAACTCCACGTCGGGTTGCCGTGGCCGAATAGGATCGGCGGCCCGCTGCCTTCGTCGATGTAGTGGATACGTCCCTGCGAGCTGTCGAACCAGCGCGACTGGAACGGATACAGGCCGGGATCCGGGATGAAATCGATGCTCATTGCGCTCCTCGGGGTAGCGCCCACCGATGGTAGACCGCGCTCGCGAACCCCTGATCAGCCCAAGTAGGCGTTGACCGCGGTGGCGAGCTCCGGCGACGCCGATGTCGAGAGGTTCTGGTAGCCGCCGCCACTGAGCTGGGCGACCGCCTCCCACGTGGACCGGTCGGGGTCAGCGCCGAAATCGATGACGTTCACCGCGATCGGTTTGGCCGGGTCTGCGCTCTTGCGGATGAAATCCTGCAGACTCGCCCCATCCAGGGATTGGTCGGTGTGCGGCCCGGCCGTGATGAGCAAAATCGAATTGGTTTGGCCGACATGGTAATTGGTCTGCATGTCCTGGTAGATCATTCGCAGCGTGGTGAAGGACACCGCGCCCCCGCCGGACGAGTACTGCTTGTCCAGCGCGGCCGCCAAAGCCGCCGAGCGCGGTTGGCCGTTGACGGGATCGGACAGCGGCCCGCTCGCCACCTCCGAGCGACCCTCGTGGCCGTCGAAAGTCCACAGGCCGATCACGGACGTCGGCGGGAGCGCCTTGATCTTGTCCTGCAGCGCGGCGATCACGTTGGCCAGCCGGGTCTTTCCGCCTTCCTGGCCGGGCATCGACTGGTCGAGCATGATGGTCGCGGCCACTCCGCTGGACGGGCTGGCCATGGCCTCAGCCAGGGTGGCCCGCGTGGCGTCGTCACCCACCGACAGCGTGGACGGCAGCGGCGGGAAACTGGTGACCGGGCTGCTCGGCGGTTTGACGCCGTTGACCCGGAATCCGGCCTTGGCCAGCTTGGCCATTTGATCGGGCTTATGCATGAAGCGGGCGAACTCGCTGGCCGCCGCGCTCTGCTCCTGGGTAATCCATGAACCATTGAGTAACACCGTGGGATAGTCCGCGACCGCAGCCGGTCCGGGCGGCAGCCAGAGGCCCAGATTGCTCTTGGCGTCGGACAACGATTGGCCCCGCGCGAAGACCTGTTGCTCGGTGGTGACCACGGCGTGCACCGGCGAGGTCGCCGCATCACCCGATTTGAGCAACGTGTTCATCGCCTCTGTCAGCGAGGCGTCCGCCAATTTGGGTTGGGCACCGAGCAGCGTGCGCACCGCCCCGGTGCCCTGCGTCACCGGCGCTCCGGGCGGTGCCACCCCGGACGCTATCGCCTCTCCGGCCAAAAACGAGGCGTCACCGTTGCCGTTCGTCGGCAGCGCCAGCCGCAGCGACCCCCACGCCGGTAAGTTCAGTCCGGCCAACGCATTCGGATTGGTCTGCAGTCCGGGTAGCGCCGCCCAATTCTGATTGGCCAGGGCCTGCTGAAGTTCCGGGCGGACGGCGAGCACCACCGGCGACGAGACCAGCGAACGGCTGTCGGTGATGGTTTTCTGCCCCGCGGCCCCCGCGAGCCGCGCGGCCGAGATCGAACTGCCCGGGATCCACAACGCCGGCTGACTGCCCAGGTCCGCGGGCCACTTGCCGACGAAACCGTTGAGCACGGCGTCGGAGCCCGCCGGTTTGACGCCGATCACCATGCAGTGGTCGCCGACCGGCCCGGCCGTCGAGTTGAAGCTCTGCGCGAATTGCTGCACGGAATCGGCGATCGACGGGTCGGCGATGACGGCGACCGACTCATTGCCCCCGGCGCAGCGTCCGGCCGCCTGGTGCGAACGGTTGGACAGGGCGTCACCAAAGAAACTCCACACGATCACGCTGCCGACCACGACAACAACCGTGACGAGTGCCGCGATCACGCCGATGCTGACGCCCCGGCGCCCGCCCTCGCTGCGATGGCCGCCCCGCCAATCGGCGAGCCCCCGGTGCCCACGCTGGAGCAGGGATGGCGGCGAGGTCGGCGGCTCGGCGCTCGCGGGGCCGGGCTGGCGCGGCGGAAACTGCGGGTACTCGTCGGCGGTGCCACCCGCGAACGTGTCGGCGGCGGCGTAGGGGTCTTCGTCGCCGGCGGCGAACTGGCCCTCGTCCGTCGAGACGTCTCCGCCGTCGGAGTATCGGTCCTCGGCAGGGTAAGGCCACTCGTCGGCGTATTGGTCCTCGTCGGAGGATTGATCGGCCGGTTCCTCGTGGGCGGTCACCCGGTGATGGCTGCCCGTGTCGTCGTCCTGGAGCGGCTCGTCGGCAAAGTGTTCGTCAGAGACTTCGTCGACGGAGTCCCCAGGGTCGGGCAAACTGTGCCTACCCATCGTGGTGCCCGCGGCCTTTCATCGATCCAGCACGTGAATTGTTGTGAACTCGGCGCTGATTTTAGTCATCAGCGACGTGTTGGCAGGCGCGAGCCTGGTTAAGGCACGGGCTCAATTTGATTGCGCTGCGCGTCCCTTGGCCTCACGGCGACGCCGGTGCAGGATCGGCTCCGTGTAGCCGTTGGGCTGCTGCGTTCCGGTCAGGATCAGGTCCTGGGCAGCCAGGAAGGCGATGCTGTCGTCGAAGTTGGGCGCCATCCGGCGGTACCTGCCATCGCCGGCGTTCTGCTCGTCGACCAGCGGCGCCATCCGCTCCAGACTGGCCCGCACGTCCTCCTGGGTGATCACGCCATGGTGCAGCCAGTTCGCCAGCAGCTGGCTCGAGATCCGCAACGTGGCACGGTCTTCCATCAGTGCCACGTTGTGGATGTCGGGCACCTTCGAGCAGCCCACGCCCTCGTCGACCCAGCGCACCACGTACCCCAGGATGGACTGGCAGTTGTTGTCGACCTCTTCGCGGATCTCTTCCGAGGCCCAGGCCAGTTCTTTGGCCAGCGGGATGGTCAGCAATTCGTCGATGTTCGTGCGCTTCTTGCCCTCCAGCTCGGCTTGCACGGCGCCGACATCGACGTAGTGGTAGTGCATGGCGTGCAAGGTGGCCGCTGTCGGCGACGGCACCCACGCGGTGGTGGCGCCCGCCTTCGGCTGAGCGATCTTCTGCTCGACCATGTCGGCCATCAGCTCGGTCATCGCCCACATGCCCTTACCGATCTGGGCCTTGCCCCTGAAGCCCGCGGCGAGCCCGGTGTCGACGTTGGCGTCCTCGTAGGCCTTGATCCAGGTGGTGTTCTTCATCGCACCCTTGCGGATCATCGGACCCGCCTCCATCGAGGTGTGGATCTCATCGCCGGTGCGGTCCAGGAAGCCGGTGTTGATGAACACGACCCGGTCGGTGGCGGCCTTGATGCAGGCCTTCAGGTTGACGGTGGTGCGCCGTTCTTCGTCCATGATGCCGACCTTGAGCGTGGCCTGCGGCAGCCCGAGGACGTCTTCGACGCGGCTGAACAGCTCGCAGGTGTAGGCGACCTCGTCGGGCCCGTGCATCTTGGGCTTGACGATATAGATGGACCCGGTCCGGCTGTTCGCCAGCGGCCCATTGGCGCCGTCGTTGTCCGATCCGGACTTCAGTCCGTGGATCGCCGTCACGCCGGTGAACAGGGCGTCCAGGATGCCCTCGAAAACCTCTTTACCGTCAGCGTCGACGATCGCGTCGTTGGTCATCAGGTGGCCGACGTTGCGGACGAACATCAGGCTGCGGCCGGGCAGGGTCAACTCGCCGCCGTCCGGCGTGGTGTAGCTGCGGTCCTGGTTGAGCACGCGAGTGACCGACTTACCGTCCTTGTCGACCTCTTCGGACAGGTCACCCCGGTTCAGCCCGAGCCAGTTGCGGTAGCCAAGCACCTTGTCGTCGGCGTCGACGGCTGCCACCGAGTCCTCGAAGTCCATGATCGTGGTGACCGCGGACTCCAGGATCACGTCCTTGATGCCGGCGGCGTCGGTCTTGCCGACCGGCGACTGCGGGTCGATGAGGATCTCGATGTGCAGGCCGTGGTTGACGAGCAGGATCGACCAGTCGGGAGAGCCGAGTTCGCCCGTGTAGCCGACGAACTTCTCCGGGCTGGCCAGCCCGACGGATCCGTCGGCGGTTTCGACCTTGACCTGGCCGTCGTCGAGGCTGAGTCTCGTCGCGTCGGCCCACGACCCGGATTCCAGCGGCACCGCCTCGTCGAGGAACTTGCGCGCGTAGGCGATCACCTTGTCGCCACGAACCTTGTTGTAGCTGGTGCCTTTCTCCGCGCCGTCGCTTTCGGAGATGACGTCGGTGCCGTACAGGGCGTCGTACAGCGAACCCCAGCGGGCGTTGGCAGCGTTCAGCGCGAACCGGGCGTTGAGCACCGGCACGACCAGCTGCGGGCCCGCGGTCGTGGTGATCTCGTCGTCGACGCCGGAGGTCGTGATCGTGAAATCCTCCGGTTCGGGCTGCAGGTAACCGATTTCGGTGAGGAATTGGCGGTACGCGTCGATGTCGAGCGGCTCGATGACGCGGTGCCGGTGCCACTTGTCGATCTGGGTCTGCAGCTCGTCGCGACGGTTCAGCAGGTCCTGGTTCTTCGGAGTGAGGTCGGTGACGACTTTGTCGACACCCGCCCAGAAGCTGTCGGGATCGATGTCGGTGCCGGGCAGGGCCTCGTTGTTCACGAAGTCGTAGAGCACTCGGGCGACGCGCAAGTTCCCCGCCGACACGCGATCAGTCATTTCTCTCCTCCGTAATGAGCGATCTGGGCAGCCGCCGGGCCAGATCGGCAATGTCATAAGCCTACCGAGCACAGCCCAGGTGAACGTTATCCACCCGACCCGCCGCAGCAGGTCAGGCCGCGCTGACAGCTCCGATGCCGGCGCTGCGGCGGGCCCCGGGACCGTTTAACAGCAACGCGGGTTCCGCGCGCCAGGATCGTCTGCCCATCCAGCACTTGCTTGACTGGTAGCCGTTGAGATCATACGGGCTCTGCGCAGGGCTACCCGGCGGCCAGTGTCCTATGCGTCGCGCATCGTCCCGACAAGGTCTTCGACCAGGTCTTCCAGCGCCACCATCGCGACCACCCGGCCGCCGTCACCGGCACCTTCGGTCACCAGCGCCAAATGGCTGTTCGAGCGGCGCATTCGCGACAGGGCGTCGGCCAGCGGCAATGAGCTGGGCAGCCGCGGGAGGGGCCGCACCATGAAGAGGTCGATCACCGTGTGGGGATCATCACTGAGTGTCAGGACGTCCTTGATGTGGAGGTAGCCGATGAAGTCGCCGTTGACGTTCGCGATCGGGAACCGGGAGTAGCCGGTGTGCGCCAGGGCCTGTTCAATGGCGCCGACGGTCGGGCCGCAACCCGGCGCAGCCACGGGTATCGCCTCGACGTCGGCGAGCGGGACCGCGACGTCGCCGACCACTCGGTGGGGGATCTGCAGGGCCCGGGTCAGCCTGCTGTGCTCCTCCCGGTCCAGCAGCCCTTCGGACTCGGATTCGGCGATCATTTCGCTGAGCTCGACGGGGGAGACCGTGATCTCGATCTCCTCCTTGGGTTCGACGCCCAGCGCTCGCACCACGACGTTGGCGCATTTGTTGTAGAAGACGATGAACGGCCGGGCGGCGCGAACGTACGTCAGGTAGGGCGGTACCAGCAGCATCGCGGTGCGCTCCGGACCGGCCAGCGCGATGTTCTTGGGCACCATCTCGCCCAGCAGCACGTGCAGGGTCACCACGATCACCAACGCGATCGCGAACGACAGCGTGTGCAGCAGCGCCGGGTGGGTGTCGGTCAGGTCGAAGGCCGTCTGGAGCAGATTCGACACCGCCGACTCGCCTATCCGCCCGAGCAGCAGCGAGGCCGCCGTCACACCCAACTGAGCGCCGGCCAGCATGGACGGAAGCTGCTCGCCGGCGCGGATCACCGTGACGGCTCGCGCTTTACCCTGCTCGGCCAGGGCTTCGAGGCGGTCGCGCCGGGCCGAGATCAGCGCGAACTCGGCTCCCACGAAGAACGCGTTGACGCCGATCAGCAGGATCGCGAACAACACTCCCAGGGTGTCGTTCATCGTTCACCCCCCGTCGCGGGCGCCCCAACCTGGCCGGTCAGTTCGGTCAGCTCGAGCACGTCGATGCGGCGGCCGTCCATCCGGATGATGCTGGCCTGCCACTGCGTCGAGGAGTCCAGCAGGCCGTCCGGGTCCAGCGTGGGCAGCTTCACGGTTTCCCCGGCAGCCGGGATGTGGCCGAGTTCGCGCAGCACCAGCCCGCCGATCGTCTCGTAGGGGCCCTCGGGGGCCCGAAACCCGGTGGCGGCGGCGATCTCATCGATGCGCAGCA
>DASYBR010000067.1:0-11374 GCA_036500645.1 Mycobacterium sp.
TCGCCGTCGCGACGTACTGTCCCGCGGTGATCGCCCCGCTGCTGCAGAACCGCATCACGGCCTACTAGCGTCCGGGCTGCCCGTATCCTCTGCAGGGTGGTTGACGACAGGCAGGGGTACCGCGGCGAGCGGCGACCGCGCCCTGCATCCGGCAGCCGGTCCGGGCCGGGGCGTCCGCGGCCGGCCCGTTCGCAAAGCCCCGCCGGTCAGGATTCCCGGGGCGATCGAGCGCCGCACGACGGGCCGCCGATACCGGACGGCGTAGAGGCCAAGCAGCTGGCACCCGAGGTTCGGCGCGAACTGAGCACGTTGGACCGCGCCACGGCCGACGCGGTGGCTCGGCACCTGGTCGCCGCAGGGGAGCTACTCGACGAGGACCCGGAGACGGCGCTGAGTCACGCCCGCGCGGCGCGGGCCCGGTCCAGCAGGATCGCCGCGATCCGGGAGGCGGTCGGCATCGCCGCCTACCACTGCGGCGACTGGGCCCAGGCGCTCTCTGAACTGCGCGCCGCCCGCCGAATGGGCAGCAAGTCCAACCTGCTCGCCCTGATCGCCGATTGCGAACGCGGACTTGGCCGCCCCGAGCGGGCGATCGAACTCGCGCGTGGACCCGAGGCAGCCCAGCTGTCCGGTGACGACGCCGACGAGTTGCGGATCGTCGCAGCCGGCGCGCGTGCGGACCTCGGCCAGCTGGACCAGGCGCTGACCGTCTTGTCGACACCGCAGCTGGACCCGAGCCGCACGGGCTCGACGGCCGCGCGGTTGTTCTACGCCTACGCGGACACGCTGCTGGCCCTCGGCCGTGAGGACGAGGCACTGCAGTGGTTCCTGCGCTCCGCCGGTGCCGACGTCGAAGGCGTCACCGACGCCGAAGACCGGGTCGCCGAGCTCGGCTGAAGACGGGTCGCATGACATGAAAAGCCTTGCGCAGGAATACGACTGCCTGCTAGTGGATCTGGACGGCACGGCGTTTCGCGGCCGTCGGCCGACCGAGGGCGCGGTGCAGGCGTTGGCCGACGTGCGCAGCCGGACGTTTTTCGTCACCAACAACGCGTCCCGCAGCGCGGACGAGGTCGCCGCGCACCTGGCCGATCTCGGTTTCACCGCGACCGCCGACGACGTCGCCACCAGCGCGCAAAGCGCCGCCCGGATGCTTGCCGATCAGGTGCCGCCGGGGTCACCGGTGCTGATCGTCGGCACCGACGCGCTGGGCAACGAGGTCGCGGCGGTCGGGCTGCGCCCGGTGCGTCGGTATGACGACGACCCGGCTGCCGTCGTGCAGGGTCTTTCCATGACGATCGGCTGGGCGGATCTCGCCGAGGCCACGCTGGCCATCTCGGCAGGCGCCCTGTGGGTGGCGGCCAACGTCGACGTCACCCTGCCCACCGAGCGTGGGCTGCTGCCCGGGAACGGGGCCTTCGTGGCCGCGCTGCGAGCGGCCACCGGCGCCGAGCCCCAGGTAGCGGGCAAACCGGCACCCGGCCTGCTGACCGACGCGGCGGCCCGGGGCGATTTCCGTGCGCCTCTCGTGGTCGGCGACAGGTTGGACACCGACATCGAAGGGGCCAACGCCGCCAAGTTGCCCAGCCTGATGGTGCTCACCGGGGTCAATTCCGCGCGGGACGCGGTGTATGCCAAGCCCGCCCAGCGGCCCACCTTCATCGGCAACGATCTGCGCTCGCTGCACCAGGACGGCGAGCAGCTGGCGGTGGGGCCGCAGCCGGGCTGGCGTGTCGACATGAATGAAACCGCGTTGACGGTCAGCGGTAACGGCCCGGATGGCGGGGATGGCCTGTCGATCGTTCGGGCGGTGGCCAGCGCGATGTGGGGCAGGCAGAACTCCGATTCCGACGCGCAGCCGGCGCGCATCGAGGCCGGCGACGACCGGGCCCGCGACGCGCTGCAGCGCTGGTCTTTGGTGCGCACCGACTGACGGGTGACTAGCGTAGGAACGCGATGACTATCGACCCTGATGAGATTCGCGCTGAAATCGACGCTTTGCTTGCCCGGCTGCCCCGGCCGGAGGACGGCCCAGACCAGAAGGAGCCGTCGCTCGATGAGCTTGAAGAGATAGCACGCCGTCTCTCCAAGGCGCACGACGTGCTGCTGGCCGCACTGGAGTCGGCGGAGAAGGGTTGAGCGCGCTCATGTCTCGACGCGCCCGCGTTGACGCCGAGCTGGTTAGACGCGGCCTCGCCCGGTCTCGTCAGCAGGCCGCGGAGCTGATCGGCGCGGGAAAGGTGAGCATCGACGGCCTGCCGGCCCGCAAGCCGGGCACCGCCGTCGCCGTCACCGCGGCTTTGACCGTCGCCGACGACAGCGAACGCGGCTGGGTTTCCCGCGGAGCGCACAAACTGATCGGGGCGCTGGATGTCTTCGAGATCCCCGTGGCGGGCCGTCGCTGCCTGGACGCCGGCGCGTCGACGGGTGGATTCACCGAAGTCCTGCTGGATCGCGGGGCCGCCGAAGTGGTTGCCGTGGACGTGGGATACGGCCAGTTGGCGTGGTCGCTGCGCAGCGATTCGCGCGTGGTCGTCGTCGAGCGCACCAACGCTCGTGAGCTGTCGCTCGAGGCGATCGGCGGCCCGGTCGATCTGGTGGTGGCGGACCTCTCGTTCATCTCGCTATCCACGGTGTTGCCCGCGCTGGCTGGCTGCGCAACCCCGGACGCGGATATCGTTCCCATGGTGAAGCCGCAGTTTGAGGTGGGCAAAGGCCAGGTCGGTGCGGGGGGAGTGGTGCTTGACCCCGAGTTGCGCATCGATGCCGTGCTGGGTGTCGCGCGTCGCGCTGCCGAGCTGGGGTGGCACACGGTCGACGTCACCGCCAGCCCGCTGCCGGGTCCGTCGGGAAATGTCGAATACTTCCTGTGGTTGCGCGCTCAGACCGATCGGGGCTTGGCGGATGACAAGCTGGCGGTGGCGGTGCACCACGCGGTGGAAAGCGGGCCACAGTGAACGAATCGGCTCCCCGTACGGTTTTGATGGTGGTTCATACGGGCCGTGAAGAAGCCACCGAGACCGCCCGCCGGGTACAGAAAGTGCTGGGCGACAACGGGATTGGTCTACGAGTGCTGTCCGCGGAGGCGGTCGACCGGGGGCCGCTGGGTCTGGCTCCCGACGATATGCGGGCTATGGGCGTCGAGATCGAGGTGGTCGACGCCGACCCGCTGGCCGCCGAAGGCTGCGAACTGGTGCTGGTGCTTGGTGGCGACGGGACCTTCTTGCGGGCCGCCGAGCTTGCCCGCAACGCCAACCTGCCGGTGCTCGGCGTCAACCTCGGCCGGATCGGATTCCTGGCCGAGGCCGAGGCGGATGCTATCGACTCTGTGCTGGATCATGTTGTCGCACAGGACTATCGGGTGGAGAACAGGTTGACGCTCGATGTGACCGTGCGTAAAGGAGGAGGCGTCATCCAGCACGGATGGGCGCTCAACGAAGTCAGCCTGGAGAAGGGTCCGCGGCTGGGTGTGCTCGGGGTGGTCGTCGAGATCGATGGACGGCCCGTGTCCGCGTTCGGCTGCGACGGGGTATTGGTCTCGACCCCTACCGGGTCCACGGCCTACGCGTTCTCCGCGGGCGGCCCGGTGTTATGGCCCGACCTCGAAGCAATCCTTGTGGTACCCAACAATGCTCACGCGCTGTTCGGCCGCCCGATGGTTACCAGCCCCGACGCCACCGTCGCGATCGAGGTAGAGGCGGACGGTCACGACGCGCTGGTCTTCTGCGACGGTCGGCGCGAGATGCTGATACCGGCCGGCGCCCGGATCGAGGTAAGACGTTGCGACACAGCGGTGAAATGGGCGCGCCTGGACAGCGCACCGTTCACCGACCGGTTGGTGCGCAAGTTCCGGCTGCCGGTGACCGGGTGGCGCGGGAACTAACGGCGCAGCTTGGGTGCTAGCTGAATGCTGACTGAAATCCGCATTGAGGCGCTTGGCGCCATCAGCGCCGCGGTCGGGGAGTTCGACCGCGGCCTGACCGTGCTGACCGGCGAGACCGGTACCGGCAAGACCATGGTGGTGACGGGGCTGCACCTGCTCGGGGGTGCGCGCGCCGACGCCAATCGGGTGCGGTCCGGAGCCGAACGTGCCGTCGTCGAAGGTCGTTTCACCACAGCCGATCTCGACGACGCCTTGGTCGCGCAGCTCGACGAGATACTGGAGGCGTCGGGTGGGGAGCGCGACGAGGACGGCAGTGTGATCGCGCTGCGATCGGTCAGCCGTGACGGACCGTCCCGGGCCTACCTCGGTGGCCGCAGCGTGCCCGCGAAGTCGTTGGGCGACTTCACCACCGAGCTGCTCACCCTGCACGGGCAGAACGACCAGCTGCGGCTGATGCGGCCCGATGAACAACGCGGCGCGCTGGACCGGTTCGCGGCCGCCGCCCCTAAATTGGAGCGCTACCGGAAGCTGCGCGACGCGTGGCTGACGGCCCGGCGCGATCTCATCGACCGTCGCAACCGGGCCCGCGAACTGGCCCAGGAGGCGGACCGATTGAAGTTCGCGCTCAACGAGATTGACACCGTCGACCCGCAACCCGGCGAAGACGATGCGCTGGTTGCCGACATCTTGCGGCTCTCCGAACTGGACACGCTGCGCGAAGCCGTCGCGACCGCACGCGCGGCGCTCTCCGGTGAGCTCGACGACGTGGACGGTGGCAGCGCCGCCGACAGCCTCGGGCGGGCAAGGGCCGCACTGGAATCCACCGATGACACCACGCTGCAGGCGTTGGCGGGCCAGGTCGGTCAGGCGCTGACCGTGGTGGCCGATGCCTCCGGCGAGCTCGGCAGTTTTCTGGACGAGCTTCCGGTCGACACCAGTGCCCTGGAATCCAAGCTGGCCCGGCAAGCTCAACTGCGCACCTTGACCCGCAAGTACGCCGCCGACGTCGACGGGGTCTTGCAGTGGGCCTCGCAATCGCGCGAACGCTTGGCGCAACTCGACGTCTCCGAAGAGGCGGTGGGCCAATTGGAACGTCGGGCCGATGAACTGGCCCGCGAATTATGCGAGGCCGCAGTCGATCTCAGCAAGGTACGGGCCAAGGCCGCTAAACGGCTGGCCAAGGGGGTCACCGCCGAGCTGTCCGGGCTGGCGATGGGCGATGCCGAATTCACCATCGACGTGAGCACCGACATCGCGACCGCTCCCGATGATCCCGCCGCGCTCAAGCTGCCGTCCGGTGAGGCGGCCCGGGCCGGCACCGACGGCGTCGACGAGGTCGAGTTCGGGTTCGCGGCACACCGGGGGATGACGGTGCTGCCGCTGGCCAAGAGCGCATCCGGCGGCGAGTTGTCCAGGGTGATGCTGGCGCTGGAAGTCGTGCTGGCGGCGTCGGCGGCGGGGACCACGATGGTGTTCGACGAGGTCGACGCGGGGGTGGGCGGTCGTGCCGCGGTGCAGATCGGGCGGCGGTTGGCCCGGCTGGCCCGCACCCACCAAGTCATCGTGGTCACGCACCTACCGCAGGTCGCGGCGTATGCCGACGTGCACCTGGTGGTGCACGCCGCCGGCCCCAAGGGGACCAGCGTGGTGCGGCGGGTGGCAAGCGACGAGCGGGTTGCCGAACTCGCGCGGATGCTGGCCGGGTTGGGCGAATCCGACAGTGGCCGCGCCCATGCCCGTGAACTTCTCGACGCGGCTCAGAAGGATGAAATCTAATCGTTCCACACACTTGATGCAGATGTGACTAATGGGACTCTAGATAACTTCTGAGGCTGATGTTACGGCGCGCCTCCCCACGTCGCCCGCGCTTCACGGACAGAATCGCCCCCATGAAGATGTCAGGCCTGCTTACTCGTAACCCCGCCCGACCGGGCCTCATCGGCACCGCGCGGGTAGACCGGAATATCGACCGACTGCTTCGCAGGGTGTGCCCCGGTGACATCGTGGTGCTCGACGTCCTGGATCTGGACCGCATCACCGCCGACGCTTTGGTGGAAGCCGAC
This sequence comes from Mycobacterium sp., assembly GCA_036500645.1. Taxonomy (GTDB): domain Bacteria; phylum Actinomycetota; class Actinomycetes; order Mycobacteriales; family Mycobacteriaceae; genus Mycobacterium. The sequence goes on from DASYBR010000067.1 coordinate 5,947, forward strand.
ATCGCCGCGGTCGTCAACGCGTCACCGTCGGTCTCGGGCCGCTATCCCAACCTCGGTCCGGAGGTATTGGTCAACAACGGGGTCACCCTGATCGACGAGACCGGACCCGACATCTTCAAGAAGATCAAGGACGGCGCCAAGATTCGCTTGCACGAGGGCGGGGTGTACTCCGGCGACCGCAGGCTGGTCCGCGGTACCGAGCGCACCGACCACGACATCGCCGACCTGATGCGCGAGGCCAAGAGCGGACTGTCCGCCCACCTGGAGGCCTTCGCCGGCAACACCATCGAGTTCATCAAGAGCGAAAGTCCGCTTCTGATCGACGGTATCGGCATCCCCGATGTCGACGTCGACCTGCGCCGCCGGCACGTGGTGATCGTCGCCGACGAGCCCAGCGCCGAGGAAGACCTGAAGTCCCTCAAGCCGTTCATCAAGGAGTACCAGCCGGTGCTCATCGGTGTCGGCTGCGGCGCGGATACGTTGCGCAAGGGCGGATATCGCCCCCAGATCATCGTCGGTGACCCCGACCAGATCAGCACCGACGCCCTCAAGTGCGGCGCCCAGGTCGTGCTGCCCGCCGACGCGGACGGCCACGCGCCCGGTCTGGAGCGGATCCAGGACCTCGGTGTCGGGGCAATGACCTTTCCGGCCGCGGGCTCGGCGATCGACCTGGCCCTGCTGCTGGCCGACCACCACGGCGCCGCGCTGCTCGTGACTGCCGGCCACACCGCCAATATCGAGACGTTCTTCGACCGGACGCGGGCACACAGCAATCCCTCGACCTTTCTGACCAGGCTCCGGGTCGGCGAGAAGGTGGTGGATTCCCGGGCCGTTTCCACCCTGTACCGCAACCACATCTCGGCGGGCGCCATCGCCCTGCTGGCCCTGACGATGCTGATCGCCGTGATCGTCGCGCTGTGGGTGTCGCGCACCGACGGCGTGGTGCTGCACTGGGTGACCGACTACTGGAACCACCTCTGGGTCATGGTGCAGAAGTGGGTGACCTAGGTAGCAGGGGGAGCTGGGCCCGATGATCTCGTTACGCCAACATGCCTTGTCGCTGGCCGCCGTCTTCCTGGCGTTGGCGGTGGGAGTGGTGCTCGGTTCCGGCTTCTTGTCCGACACCCTGCTGTCCAGCCTGCGCGACGAGAAGCGCGATTTGCATACGCAGATCAGTGGGCTCAACGACCAGAAGAACGTACTGAACGAAAAGCTCAGCGCGGCAAACAACTTCGACACCCAACTGGTCGGTCGGATCGTGCACGATGCGCTCGGCGGTAAATCAGTCGTCGTGTTCCGCACGCCGGACGCCAAGGACGATGACGTCGCCACGGTCGCCAAGTTCATCGGACAGGGCGGCGGCACGGTGACCGGAACGGTTTCGCTGACCCAGGAGTTCGTCGACGCCAACTCCGCGGAGAAATTGCAGACCGTGGTGAACTCGTCGGTGCTGCCCGCGGGCCAGCAACTGAGCACCAAGCTCATCGACCAGGGTTCGCAGGCGGGCGACCTGATGGGCATCGTCTTGCTGATCAACGCCAACCCGGCCACGCCGCCCGCCACGCCGCCCGTCCCAGAAATCACCGACGCGCAGCGCGACACCGTGCTGGCGGCCCTGCGCGACACCGGTTTCATCACCTATCAGCCGGGCGATCACCTGGGTGCCGCCAACGCCGCGTTGATCGTCACCGGCGGATCGCTACCCCAGGACGCCGGAAATCAGGGGGTCAGCGTGGCGCGGTTCTCGGCCGCGCTGGCGCCGCACGGCACGGGCACCCTGCTCGCCGGGCGGGACGGCTCGGCGACGGGCGGCGCCGCCGTCGCCGTGACCCGCGCCGATGCCGGCTTGAACTCCGCGATCAGCACCGTCGACGACGTCGACGCCGCGCCCGGGCGCATCACCGCGATTCTGGGCCTGCACGACCTGATGAACGGCGGTCACGTCGGGCAATACGGCACCGGACACGGCGCCACATCCATCACGGTTCCTCAGTAGCGGGCGTGTTAGCCGCGACACAGCGGCGCTGATGTTAGGGTGGGTTTCCGTGGGTCGGCAGGCCCATCTAGTTAATCCCTAGACAATTCCAAGCCCTGCCCGTCTTCACGGAGGCCGTCTGTGCGAAAGCACCCGCAAACCGCCACCAAGCACCTCTTCGTCAGCGGCGGCGTCGCGTCCTCGCTAGGCAAGGGGCTAACCGCCAGCAGCCTCGGCCAACTACTGACTGCCCGCGGCCTGCACGTGACGATGCAAAAGCTCGATCCCTACCTCAACGTCGACCCGGGCACCATGAACCCGTTCCAGCACGGGGAGGTCTTCGTCACCGAGGACGGCGCCGAAACCGACCTCGATGTCGGTCACTACGAGCGGTTCCTGGATCGCGATCTGTCCGGCTCGGCGAATGTCACTACCGGTCAGGTGTATTCGACGGTCATCGCCAAGGAGCGCCGCGGTGAGTACCTCGGCGACACCGTGCAGGTGATTCCACACATCACCGACGAGATCAAGCGCCGCATCCGGGCGATGGCCGAGGCGGACGCCGAGGGCAACCGCCCCGATGTCGTCATCACCGAAATCGGCGGCACCGTCGGCGATATCGAATCGCAGCCCTTCCTGGAGGCCGCGCGCCAGGTGCGCCACGACCTCGGGCGGGAAAACGTGTTTTTCCTCCACGTCTCGCTGGTGCCGTACCTGGCCCCGTCGGGTGAACTGAAAACCAAGCCCACGCAGCACTCCGTGGCCGCCCTGCGCAGCATCGGTATCACCCCGGACGCGCTGATCCTGCGTAGCGACCGCAATGTCCCCGAGGCGCTGAAGGACAAGATCGCGCTGATGTGTGACGTCGACATCGACGGCGTCATCTCCACCCCCGACGCGCCCTCGATCTATGACATCCCGAAGGTGCTGCACCGCGAGGAACTCGACGCTTATGTCGTGCGCCGGCTCAACCTGCCGTTCCGCGACGTCGACTGGACGCAGTGGAACGACCTGCTGCGCAGGGTGCACGAGCCGCACGAAACCGTACGAATTGCGTTGGTGGGCAAGTATGTCGAGCTCTCCGATGCCTACCTGTCGGTCACCGAGGCGCTGCGCGCCGGCGGCTTCAAGCACCACGCGAAGGTCGAGATGCAATGGGTGCCCTCCGATGACTGCGAAAGTGCCGCCGGCGCGGCCGCGGCCCTGGACGACGTGCACGGTGTGCTGATCCCGGGCGGGTTCGGCATCCGCGGAATCGAGGGCAAGATCGGCGCCATCCGGTACGCGCGCACTCGCGGGCTGCCGGTGCTGGGTTTGTGCCTCGGTCTGCAATGCATCGTGATCGAGGCCGCACGCTCGGCCGGGTTGACCGAAGCCAACTCGGCCGAATTCGACCCGGACACGCCGGATCCAGTGATCTCCACGATGGCCGACCAGGTCGATATCGTGGCCGGCCAGGCGGATCTCGGCGGCACCATGCGGCTGGGCGCCTATCCCGCTGTGCTGCAGCAGGATTCGATCGTGGCCAACGCGTACGGCGCGACGCAGGTGTCCGAGCGGCACCGGCACCGCTACGAGGTCAACAACGCCTACCGCGACAAGATCGCCGAAAGCGGCCTGCAATTCTCCGGGACCTCGCCCGACGGCCATCTGGTGGAGTTCGTCGAATACCCGCCCGACGTGCACCCGTTCATCGTCGGTACCCAGGCGCATCCGGAGCTCAAAAGCCGACCCACCCGGCCGCACCCGCTCTTCGCGGCCTTCGTCGGGGCGGCCATCGACTACAAAGCGGGCGAATTGCTGCCGGTCGAGATCCCCGAGCAGACGTCCAACGGAACCCAGCATCGCGACGGCATCGAGCGGCTACCTGCGCCCGCGTCCCGTGGCTGAACACGTATTCGAGACGGCGTCATCCGAAACGCTGTACACGGGGAACATTTTCGCGTTGCGCCGTGACCGGGTGCGGATGCCGGACGGCAGCACCGCGGTACGCGAAGTCGTCGAGAACTACGGAGCGGTCGGCATCGTGGCTTTGGACGACGACAACAACGTCGCGCTGGTCTACCAGTACCGTCACCCGCTTGGCCGGCGGCTGTGGGAGTTGCCGGCCGGGCTGCTCGATGCCGCGGGGGAGCCGCCGCAGCTGACGGCGAGCCGCGAGCTCAAAGAGGAGGTCGGCCTGCAAGCCGACACGTGGCAAGTGCTCGTCGATCTCGATTCCGCGCCGGGTTTCAGCGACGAATCGGTGCGCGTGTACCTGGCCACCGGAATATCCCAGGTGGACAGACCCGAAGCTCACGCCGAGGAAGCCGACATGACGATGCGCTGGGTTCCCATCGCGGAGGCGGCGCGTCAGGTTTTCAGTGGCGAGATCGTGAATTCGATTGCGGTCGCCGGGATTTTGGCCGCCCACGCGGTGACCGTCGGGTTCGCGCAACCGCGACCGGTGGACAGCCCCTGGATCGACAAGCCGACGGCGTACGCCGCGCGGAAGACCGCGCAATGACAACCGTGGAGGCGCTGGAGACACAACTGCAGGGCTATCTTGACCACCTGACGATCGAGCGGGGCGTCGCGGCGAACACCTTGAGCTCCTATCGCCGCGACCTGCGCCGCTACAGCAAGCACCTGACCGAGCGCGGAATTCACGATCTGGCCAAGGTCGGCGAGGACGACGTGAGCGAGTTCCTGGTGGCGCTGCGTCGCGGCGATCCCGAATCGGGCGTCGTCGCGCTGTCGGCGGTGTCCGCGGCGCGGGCGCTGATCGCCGTGCGCGGTCTGCACCGGTTCGCCGCGGCCGAAGGGTTCGCCGAACTGGATGTGGCGCGGGCGGTCCGGCCGCCGACACCGGGGCGCCGGCTTCCCAAGAGCCTCACGATCGATCAGGTCCTGGCGTTGCTCGAGGGCGCGGGCGGCGACAGCGCAGCTGATGGTCCGCTGACCCTGCGTAACCGGGCGTTGCTGGAGTTGCTGTACTCGACCGGCGCGCGGATCTCTGAAGCCGTCGGCCTCGACGTCGACGACATCGACACCCAGGCCAGATCGGTCTTGCTGCGCGGCAAGGGCGGCAAGCAGCGGCTGGTGCCGATCGGGCGCCCCGCGGTCCAGGCGCTGGACGCCTATCTGGTGCGGGGCCGTTCGGAGTTGGCGCGCCGGGGCCGCGGCACGCCTGCCATTTTCCTCAACGTGCGCGGCGGTCGGTTATCGCGGCAAAGCGCATGGCAAGTCCTGCAGGACGCGGCCGAGCGCGCCGGGATCAAGTCGGGTGTGTCGCCGCACATGTTGCGCCACTCCTTTGCCACCCACCTGCTCGAGGGCGGTGCGGACGTCCGGGTCGTGCAGGAGTTGCTGGGCCACGCCTCGGTGACGACGACGCAGATCTACACGATGGTCACCGTGCACGCGCTGCGCGAAGTGTGGGCCGGAGCCCACCCGAGGGCTCAGTAATCCGGC
>DASYBR010000068.1:0-17662 GCA_036500645.1 Mycobacterium sp.
TCGGTCACTTGCGCTGCGACAATCACCGGCGTGGATTTTCGCAACATCGCCATCGTCGCGCACGTCGACCACGGCAAGACGACCCTGGTCGATGCCATGTTGCGGCAATCCGGGGCGCTTACCCACCGCGGCGACGACGCGATCGAACGCCTCATGGACTCGGGTGACCTGGAGAAGGAGAAGGGCATCACGATCCTGGCGAAGAACACCGCCGTGCACCGGCAGCACGCGGATGGCTCGATGACCATAATCAACGTCATCGACACGCCGGGCCACGCCGATTTCGGCGGCGAGGTGGAGCGCGGCCTGTCGATGGTCGACGGGGTGCTACTGCTGGTTGACGCCTCCGAAGGCCCGCTGCCGCAGACCCGCTTTGTGCTGCGTAAAGCCCTGGGTGCACATCTGCCGGTGATCTTGGTCGTCAACAAGACCGACCGGCCCGACGCTCGGATCGCCGAGGTCGTCTCCGAGAGCCACGACCTGCTGCTCGACGTGGCCTCCGACCTCGATGACGAGGCGCAGAAGGCCGCAGAGGACGCGCTCGGACTGCCGACGCTGTACGCGTCCGGTCGCGCCGGCATCGCCAGCACCACCGAACCGGCCAACGGCGAGAACCCCGACGGCGACAACCTGGACCCGCTGTTCGACGTTCTGCTCGAACACATTCCGCCGCCGCAGGGCGATCCCGAGGCGCCGTTGCAGGCCCTGGTGACCAACCTCGATGCGTCGTCATTCCTCGGTCGACTGGCCCTGATCCGGATATACAAGGGCCGCATTCGCAAGGGTCAGCAGGTGGCCTGGATGCGCGAGGTGGACGGCCATCCGGTGATCACGAACGCCAAGATCACCGAACTGCTCGTGACCGAGGGCGTCGAGCGAACACCCACCGGCGAGGCCATCGCGGGCGACATCGTCGCGGTGGCGGGCATCCCCGAAATCATGATCGGCGACACGCTCGCCGACCCGGACCACGCCCATGCACTGCCGCGCATCACCGTCGACGAGCCCGCCATCTCGGTGACCATCGGCACCAACACTTCTCCGCTCGCGGGCAAGGTGTCCGGGCACAAGCTCACCGCGCGGATGGTTAAGTCGCGGTTGGATTCCGAACTCGTCGGCAACGTGTCGATTAAGGTCGTCGACATCGACCGCCCCGACGCCTGGGAGGTACAGGGCCGTGGTGAGCTGGCGCTCGCCGTGCTCGTCGAACAGATGCGCCGCGAGGGCTTCGAGCTGACGGTCGGCAAGCCGCAGGTGGTCACGCGGACAGTCGACGGCAAGCTGCATGAGCCGTTCGAGGCGATGACCATCGACTGTCCCGAGGAGTTCGTCGGCGCGATCACCCAGCTGATGGCCGGACGCAAGGGCCGCATGGAGGAGATGGCCAACCACGCGGCGGGCTGGGTCCGGATGGACTTCATCGTGCCCAGCCGCGGCCTGATCGGCTTCCGCACCGACTTCCTCACCCTGACCCGCGGCACCGGCATCGCCAACGCCGTGTTCGACGGCTACCGGCCGTGGGCGGGGGAGATCCGGGCCCGGCACACGGGTTCGCTGGTGTCCGACCGAAGCGGCACCATCACGCCGTTCGCCATGATCCAGCTTGCCGATCGGGGGCAATTCTTCGTCAACCCCGGCCAGGACACCTACGAGGGCATGGTCGTCGGCATCAACCCGCGCGCAGAGGATCTCGACATCAACGTGACGCGCGAGAAGAAGCTGACCAACATGCGGTCGTCGACCGCGGACGTCATCGAGACGCTTGCCAAGCCGCTCGAACTCGACCTGGAAGCGGCCATGGAATTCTGCGCGGCCGACGAGTGCGTCGAGGTGACCCCGGAGATCGTGCGGGTGCGCAAGGTCGAACTGGACGCCACCTCCCGGGCCCGCAGCCGCTCGCGGGCGAAGGCACGGGGTTAACGCCGCGTGGTGGCGCGGGCTGCTGAGAGGCTGCTCGTTACCCTGATCAGCGTGCCGAGACCCGTCCGCCGCTTCTTGATGACGGCGGGCGTGGTGGTCTCCCTGGTCGGATTGGCGTTGTCGGCGTGCTCCGTCAACCCGCCGCCGGCGCCACAGAGCACGAATACGCCGCACAATTCGCTTCCGCCGCCGCCCCGCGTCACCGAGATCATCATGGGCATCGACTCGATCGGCGCCGGCTTCAACCCGCACCTGCTCTCCGACCTTTCCCCGGTGAACGCGGCGATCAGCGCGCTGGTGTTGCCCAGCGCCTTCCGTCCGGTGCCCGACCCCAACACGGCGACGGGCTCGCGGTGGGAGATGGACCCGACGCTATTGGTGTCCGCCGATGTGACCAGCCAGAACCCGTTCACGGTGACCTATAGGATCCGGCCGGAGGCGCAGTGGACCGACAACGCGCCCATCGCCGCCGACGACTTCTGGTACCTGTGGCACCAGATGGTCAGTCAGCCCGGGGTCGTCGACCCCGCCGGGTACGACCGCATCACCGGTGTGCAGTCGCTGGAGGGCGGCAAGCAAGCGGTGGTCACGTTCGCGCAGCCGTATCCGGCGTGGAAAGAGCTGTTCAGCAATATCCTTCCGGCGCACATCGTCAAGGACGTGCCGGGTGGTTTCGAGGCCGGGCTGGCCCGGGCGCTCCCGGTCACCGGCGGGCAGTTCCGGGTGGAGACTATCGATCCCCAGCGCGACGAAATCCTGGTGACCCGCAACGACCGCTACTGGGGACCGCCGGCCAAGCCGGCGCTCATACTTTTCCGGCGGGCAGGCGCACCGGCCGCGCTGGCCGACTCCGTGCGCAACGGCGACACCCAGGTGGCCCAGGTGCACGGCGGCTCGGCGGCCTTCGCGCAGCTGTCCGCCATCCCCGACGTGCGCACCGCCCGGATCGTCACCCCGCGCGTCATGCAGCTGACGCTGCGGGCGAACCAGCCGAAATTGGCTGACACGCAGGTCCGCAAGGGGATACTGGGCCTGCTCGACGTCGACCTGCTGGCCGCCGTCGGCGCGGGTAGCGACAACACCGTCACGCTGGACCAGGCCCAGATTCGTGCGCCGAGCGACCCGGGTTACGAGCCGACCTCACCGCCGGCCATGGCGACGCCGGCGGCGCTGGCATTGCTGCAGGCGTCCGGATACAAGGTCGAGGCCAATACGCCGACGTCGACGACGCCGACCCCGGCGACCCCCGGCCCGTCCGAGGTCACCCGCGGCCGGATCAGCAAGGACGGCCAACAGCTCACGCTCGTCATCGGCGTGGCGGCGAACGACCCGACCTCCGTCGCGGTGGCCAACACGGCCGCCGACCAGCTACGCAACGTCGGCATCGATGCGACCGTGCTGGCGTTGGACCCGGTGGCGCTGTACCGCGATGCGCTCAACGACAACCGGGTGGACGCGATCATCGGTTGGCGGCAGGCGGGTGGAAATCTGGCGACGCGGCTGGCCTCGCGTTACGGCTGTCCCGCGCTGGAGGCGACGCCGGTATCGACCTCCAAAGCACCCCCGGGGCCCGCCGGCTCCACGCCGCCCCCCGGCCCGGGCACCGCTCCCGCGACGCCGACGCCGTCCAGCCGCCCGCCGGATCCCAACGCGCTGGTGCAGGCGCCGTCGAACCTGACCGGGATCTGCGATCGCAGCGTCCAGTCGAACATCGATGCGGCTCTCGACGGAACCAAGAACATCAATGACGTGATCACCGCGGTGGAACCGCGACTGTGGAACATGTCCACGGTGTTGCCGATCCTGCAGGACACCACCATCGTCGCGGCCGGCCCGCGCGTGCAGAACGTCAGCCTGTCGGGCGCGGTACCGGTCGGCATCGTCGGTGACGCCGGCCAATGGATCAAAACCGGCCCGTAATCGAGGCTCGGGTCAGCCGGTGGGTGCGTTCGGCCCTCGCGGCGCGATGACGGTGTCGACGATGAGCGCCAGTTCCCGCCGGTTCGGCGGCTCCCCGTTGATCAGGAAATGGTGGTTGATCAACGCCGGCCCAATGCTCCTGGTGAACGGAGTGATCATCTCCTGATCCAGGTCACCGTCGGCGACGGCGGTTTTCAGGATCGACTCGACGATGCTCAGCCGCGGACGCACCACCGCGTCGGCGAAGATAGCCCGCATCTCCGGCTCGTGCAGCAGTTGCTGTATGACGTGTAGGCCGGGAAAGGCGGTCTTGCCGGCCAACACGTCGCGGTGGGCGATGAACACGGCCAGCAATTTCTCTCTGGCCGACCGGCCGGAGCGGGCCTCGGGCAGTGGCGGCAACGCGAAAACCAGCGCGGCGTGCACCAGCTCGCACTTGGTGCCCCAGCGCCGGTACAGTGCGGCCTTGCCCGTATGAGCGCGCGCCGCAATACCTTCCATCGTCAGTCCGCTGTATCCCACTTCCGTGAGTTCGGCGAGGGTGGCCTCATACAGGGCGCGTTCGAGAACCTCACCGCGCCGGCGACTCCGGCTGACAGTTGTGGCTGATTCGGTGAGTTGCGGCATTTCTCGATAGTAGCCGTGCGCGTTCCTATTCGCTGCACTCTCGTGGAACAGCCGCCAGGCCGGCAAGCGTTGCAGGTAGGGTGCCGTCCATGCCTGAGACGCCGCGGCTGCTGTTCGTCCATGCGCATCCAGACGACGAAAGCCTCAGCACCGGCGCCACGATCGCCCATTACGCCGCGCGCGGTGCGCAGGTGCGCGTCGTTACCTGCACGCTCGGCGAGGAGGGCGAGGTCATCGGCGATCGTTGGGCCGAGCTCGCCGTGGACCGCGCCGACCAACTCGGCGGCTACCGCATCGGCGAGCTGACCGCGGCGCTGCACGCGCTGGGCGTCGAGGGACCCCACTATCTGGGCGGCGCGGGACGCTGGCGCGATTCGGGGATGACCGGCACCGAGAAACGGCGTCGCCAGCGGTTCATCGACGCCGACGAGCGCGAGGCCGTCGGCGCGCTGGTCGCCATCATTCGCGAGCAGCGTCCGCACGTCGTCGTCACCTACGACCCTGGCGGTGGCTACGGCCATCCCGATCACGTCCACACCCACGTCGTCACGGCGGCCGCGGTCGGCCGCGCCGGCTCGAGTGCTGCCGAGGACCCCGGCGAACCCTGGACCGTGCCGAAGTTCTACTGGTCGGTCTTCTCGACAAGCGCGTTCATGGCGGCCATGAATGCGCTCGACGCCCAGGATGTGCTGCCCGACTGGTCGACCGCGGCGGAGGAGGAGTTTACCTTCGGATTCGCGGACGCCGATATCGACGCCGTGGTAGAAGCGGACTCCAGCGCCCACGCAGCCAAGGCGGCGGCACTCGCCGCGCACGCCACCCAGGTGGTCGTCGGACCGACCGGTCGCGCCTGCGCCCTGTCGAACAACCTCGCGCTGCCGATCGTGGGGCAGGAACACTATGTCCTGGCCGCCGGCATGGCGGGGGAGCGCGATGAGCGCGGCTGGGAAACAGATCTGCTTGCGGGGCTTGATTTCACCGCGGCCGCAACGCGGTAGGCTGCCAATCAGGCAGCCACGGAAGGAATTCGTATGGACCCCGACCTGGACCCTAACTTGCAGCACTGGCAGGACCGACTCGACAGCTTGCAGTGGGTAATCGGCTCGATTCTCTCCAACGTCGACAGCGTTCCGACCTGATCGAAACCAAGCCACGCGCCGCATCGGTCGAAGACACCGGCGCGTCAGATCCCGCCATTCGTTTCGTTGTCTTGGCGCTGTTGGCCGTCGACGGGGTTCTCTCCGCGTTAGCCGGGGCTCTGCTGCTCCCGTTCTATATCGGCTCGATTCCCTGCCCCATCAGCGGATTGATCAGTGGGCTGGTCAATGCGGCATTGGTGTGGGCGGCCGGGCGGTGGACCCGGTCACCGCGGCTGGCCGCGCTGCCCCTGTGGACGTGGCTGCTCACGGTGGCGGTGATCAGCATGGGAGGCCCGGCCGACGACGTCATCCTGGGGGGTCACGGTGTGATGGCCTATGGGGCGTTGCTGTTGATCGTGCTCGGTGTCACGCCGCCGGTCTGGGTGTTATGGCGGCACAACCGGCGCCACTGACGTTGCGGTACTGGGCGGTACTCGGGTCGGCGCCGGGCCGGGACGCCGCCGCTCGCCGCGATGGGCCTGCCGCTACTGTTGACTGTTGCGCATGTGGGACCTGCCATCTGCGTTCGGGCTCACATGTTGGGACGCACGGATGAAATTCGATCGTGGGGAAGTTACACCAAGGTGCTGCTGACTCCGGGCGAGGAGCCTACCGCTCTTCCTGATCCTGCTGTTCCGTCTCGCGCTCCAGCTGAGGGCAGCGCGTCGAAGGCCTCTGTTTCGGGGCTGCGACGGGTCTTGCGACGAGCTCGAGATGGCGTCGCGCTCAATGTCGACGAGGCGGCGATCGCGATGACCGCGCGCGGCGCCGATCTGGCGGATCTGTGCGCCAGCGCGGCGCGGGTGCGCGACGCCGGCCTGGAGTCGGCCGGGCGCCGTGGGCCCGGCGGCGGGCTGCCGATCACCTACTCGCGCAAGGTCTTCATCCCGGTCACCCATCTTTGCCGCGACAACTGTCACTACTGCACGTTCGTCACCGTGCCGGGCAAGCTGCGCGCCCAGGGGGCTGGCATGTACCTGGAACCCGACGAGATTCTCGACATCGCTCGCCGGGGTGGTGAACTTGGTTGCAAGGAAGCATTATTCACCCTCGGCGACCGGCCCGAGGACCGTTGGCTCCAAGCGCGCGAATGGCTGGACGAACGGGGCTATGACTCCACGTTGTCCTACGTGCGGGCGATGGCCATCCGGGTACTCGAAGAGACCGGGCTGCTGCCGCATCTGAACCCCGGGGTCATGAGTTGGTCGGAGATGGCGCAACTCAAGCCCGTGGCGCCGTCGATGGGCATGATGCTGGAGACGACATCGCGGCGGCTGTTCGAGACGAAAGGGCTTGCGCACTACGGCAGTCCGGACAAAGATCCGGCGGTCCGGTTGCGCACCCTGACCGACGCCGGCCGGCTGTCCATCCCGTTCACCACAGGTCTGCTGGTCGGGATCGGGGAGACGCTGGACGAACGCGCCGACACCTTGCACGCAATCCGCAAGTCGCACAAGGAGTTCGGTCACGTCCAAGAGGTGATCGTGCAGAACTTCCGGGCCAAGGAGCACACGGCGATGGCGGCGGTGCCCGACGCCGGCATCGAGGACTACGTGGCGACGGTGGCCGTCGCGCGGTTGGTGCTGGGTCCCGGAATGCGTATCCAGGCGCCGCCGAACCTGGTGTCTCGAGCGGAATGCCTGGCGCTGGTCGGCGCCGGGGTCGACGACTGGGGCGGGGTATCGCCGCTGACGCCCGATCACGTCAACCCCGAGCGGCCCTGGCCCGCGCTGGACGAGCTGGCCGCCGTCACCGCCGAGGCCGGGTACGAGCTGGTGCAGCGGCTGACCGCCCAGCCCAAATACGTGCAGGCGGGCGCGGCGTGGATCGACCCGCGGGTGTCCGGACACGTTATGGCACTGGCCGATCCGGCGACCGGCCTGGCCTCTGACGTCAACCCGGTGGGGTTGCCGTGGCAGGAGCCCGACGACATCGGATCCTCGGGGCGAACCGACCTCAACGCGGCGATCGACTCCGAAGGCCGCAACACCGAGACCCGCAGCGACATCGAGAGCGCATTCGGCGACTGGGAATCGATCCGTGCGCACGTGCACGAGTTGGCCGCGCGCGTCCCGGAGCGCATCGACACCGATGTGCTCGCCGCGCTGCGTTCCGCGGAGCGCGATCCGGCGGGCTGCACCGACGACGAGTACCTGTCGCTGGCCACGGCTGACGGAACTGCGCTGGAAGCCGTTGTCGCGCTGGCAGATTCGCTTCGACGCGACACGGTCGGCGATGACGTGACCTTCGTGGTGAACCGCAACATCAACTTCACCAACATCTGCTACACCGGGTGCCGTTTCTGCGCGTTCGCGCAGCGCAAGGGCGACGCGGACGCGTATTCGCTGTCCACCGACGAGGTCGCCGACCGCGCGTGGGAGGCGCACGTCGAGGGTGCCACCGAGGTGTGCATGCAGGGCGGGATCGACCCCGAGCTGCCGGTCACCGGCTACGCCGACCTGGTCCGGGCCGTCAAGGCGCGGGTGCCGTCCATGCACGTGCATGCGTTCTCACCGATGGAGATCGCCAACGGTGTGACCAAGAGCGGGTTGAGCGCGCGCGAGTGGCTGATCGGATTGCGTGAGGCCGGGCTGGATACGATCCCGGGCACGGCCGCCGAGATTCTCGACGACGAAGTGCGGTGGGTGCTGACCAAGGGCAAATTGCCGACCTCGATGTGGATCGACATCGTGACCACCGCACACGAGGTGGGGCTGCGGTCGTCGTCGACGATGATGTACGGGCACGTCGACAGCCCACGGCACTGGGTTGGTCACCTGAATGTGCTGCGCGACATCCAGGACCGCACCGGCGGTTTCACCGAGTTCGTGCCGTTGCCCTTCGTGCACCAGAGTTCACCGTTGTATCTGGCCGGCGCGGCTCGTCCGGGACCGACCCATCGCGACAACCGGGCGGTACATGCGCTCGCGCGAATCATGTTGCACGGCCGTATTTCCCAGATTCAGACCAGTTGGGTCAAGCTCGGTGTCGAGCGCACCCAGGTGATGCTCAACGGCGGCGCCAACGACTTGGGCGGGACCCTGATGGAGGAGACCATCTCGCGGATGGCGGGTTCGGAATACGGGTCGGCCAAGACGGTCGCCGAGCTGACCGCGATTGCCGAAGGCATCGGCCGGCCCGCGCGCCAGCGCACCACCGACTACACACCGTTGGCGGCCTAGTCACTCAATGTTGCGCGTTGTTGTCATAGGCGCCGGGTATACCCGACGTCGTGGAGCAACACAACGACCGGCAGATTGACCGAGATCGATTTCCCGAATGGCGGCCGTTCGTCGATGCGGTGCAGGAGCGCCGGCCCGACACCGGTACCTGGTGTGAAGCCTGGACGGTGCGCGACATCGTCATCCACCAGGCCGGAAACGCCGAGGAACTCGCCCGCGTGCTGGGCGCACACCTCGAGGGCGAACCCGTCGGCACCCGCGGTTTCGAGGAACGCGAAGCGCCGCTGCGCGCCCTCGGTGACGCGGATCTGTGGGACGCGCTGCTGGACCGGATGGCGAACCTGAACCGGGTCGCCGCCGCGGCCGATGAGGTACCGGCCGACACCGACGTCGCCTGGACGGGTCGCACCATGAAGGTGCCCTGGTTCGCCGAGCACATGCGGGAAGAACTCGTCTTGCACGGTTGGGACATCACCGGAGACCGCGATACCCCGACCGCGTTCCAGGCCGCGCTGGCCGAGCCATGGATGACGACGCACACCGTCGTCGCGGTCGGCAGGCCACTGCTTGCCAAGGGGTCCAAGCAACTCAAGCCCGGTGAGCGAATCGAGGCCCGGCTCCGGGTCGGCGGCAACGACGACGTCTTGATCGGCGCGGACGTGGATAACACCACGATCGGGCTGACCGATCCCGAAGGCCCGGCAACATTGGAAACCGATCCCGCGGCGCGGGTGCTGCTGCTGTGGGGACGCAGACCAGGCGACCCGACGCGGATCTGTAGCCGCGTCGGGCCGGAAACCCTGGGCCGAGTGCGCCGCCTGCTCAGCGGCTACTGATCGTGCGCTTGGCTCAGTAGTTGTTACAGCTGGTCATGACCGCGTTGACGGTCCCGAAGTACTTCGCGGCACCCGGCATGCCTGCTGCCTGGTCTGCCATCTGCTGACGCTTCGGCGGCGGGGCGGCCAGGAAGTTGCGCAAGAAGCTCTGCGCCATCGGCGACTGGTTGAACTGCGCGGCGGCTGCCGGATCGCTCGCATTGAGCGCCGCCATCACCTGGCCGTAATTGCATGTTGTGTTAACGGCCGGACTCCAATCGTCCGCAGACGCGACACCGCCGGCGGCGGTCAGCGCGATCACCGCTCCGCCAGCCGCGACGGCCAATTTGGTCAACGACAGCCTCATGTGTGGACACCTTCCCCAGTTAATGCACCGCTACTAACGGCTTCGACATCAGCTTCGACCTCTGCCCAGCGGTTGCCGTCTTCGTTGAGGCTACCAGGCTCCGCGAACCTGCCTTCATCGCAAAGGATATCGGGCGGCGCCGACGAGATGTAACTATGTGCAGGTCAGCACCCTGTCGATGCTGTTCGCCCTCGGCGAAACGGAGTCAGGTTGCGGCGACCGAGACTGGCTGTCTTAAATCTGCAAGGAGCCGGGCGTGCCAAGTGGTTGACGTGTATATGCAACGTCTAGTATCAGTAACCGAAGCTTTAGCCTGAAGCGGCCCCGAACGCCGCGGCGACCCTACAGCAGCCCACATCGAGCAGTACATGGAGGAGACGTCTGTGACGTACACAATCGCCGAACCATGCGTCGACATCAAAGACAAGGCGTGCATTGAAGAATGCCCGGTCGACTGCATCTACGAGGGCGCGCGGATGCTGTACATCCACCCTGACGAATGCGTCGACTGCGGGGCCTGCGAGCCGGTGTGCCCCGTGGAAGCCATCTACTACGAAGACGACGTGCCCGAACAGTGGAGCCAGTACACGCAGATCAACGCCGATTT
The DNA here is from genome assembly GCA_036500645.1 of Mycobacterium sp. GTDB lineage: Bacteria > Actinomycetota > Actinomycetes > Mycobacteriales > Mycobacteriaceae > Mycobacterium. Next base: position 10,578 of record DASYBR010000068.1, read on the forward strand.
CTTCGCCGAGCTGGGATCGCCGGGCGGGGCGGCCAAGGTCGGCATGACCGAACACGACCCGCAGGTGGTCAAGGATCTGCCACCGCAGGGTGAGGACGCCTGAGCGGGCCGGTGCTGCAGAAGTCCGGTCGCCCGTCCGTTTCGGCATCCCTGCCGGAGTTTCCCTGGGACACGTTGGCGGACGCGAAGGCGGTGGCCAACGCCCACCGGGATGGAATCGTCGACCTCTCGGTCGGCACCCCAGTCGACCCGGTCGCGCCGTTGATCCAGGACGCGCTGGCGGGTGCGGCCGCCTCGTCCGGTTATCCGGCCACCGTGGGCACCCCCACGCTGCGTGAATCGGCGGTCGGCGCCTTGGCCCGTCGCTTCGGAATCACCGGCCTGACCGAGGCCGGTGTACTGCCGGTGATCGGCAGTAAGGAACTCATCGCCTGGCTGCCGACGCTGCTGGGTCTGGGGCAAGCGGATGTGATCGTGGTGCCCGAGCTGGCTTATCCGACCTATGACGTCGGGGCCAGGCTGGCCGGGGCGCGGGTGCTGCGGGCGGATTCGCTGACCCAACTGGGTCCGCAATCACCGGCGCTGCTCTACCTGAACTCGCCGAGCAACCCGACCGGACGCGTACTGGGCGTCGACCACCTGCGCAAAGTCGTCGGCTGGGCGCGCGACAGGGGAGCCGTGGTGGCTTCCGACGAGTGCTACCTGGGCCTGGGCTGGGAGGCCCAGCCGCTGTCGGTCCTGCATCCTTCCGTCTGCGAGGGCGACCACACCGGACTGCTCGCGATTCACTCGCTGTCGAAGAGCTCGTCGCTGGCCGGCTACCGGGCCGGCTTCGTCGCCGGAGACGCCGACCTGATCGCCGAGCTGCTGGCCGTGCGCAAGCACGCCGGGATGATGGTGCCGACGCCGGTGCAGGCGGCCATGGTCGCGGCCCTGGATGACGATGCCCACGAGCTGGCGCAGCGGCGACGTTACGAACGCCGGCGGGCCGCGTTGCTGCCCGCGCTGCGCGCGGCCGGTTTTGTCGTCGACCATTCCGAGGCGGGCCTCTATCTATGGGCCACCCGCAATGAGTCATGCCACGACAGCGTCGGCTGGCTCGCGCAGCGCGGAATCCTGGTGGCACCCGGCGACTTCTACGGCCCGGGTGGGGCGCAGCACGTGCGGGTCGCGCTGACGGCCACCGACGAGCGGATCGCCGCCGCGGTGCAACGCCTCGCCTAACCGGCACGGCGCGCACGCCGCGACGAGTGAACATGCAGAATGCATCTTCAGGCGTTTCCCGTGCACAACCGTGGGTAAGGATGGTGGTCGTGACAACTTCGGCCGACAAGCTGCGCATTCCACTCTCGGTCGGGGACGTAGCCAGGCGGGTGTTCCTGGGTAAGCCGCTGATCACCGAGGACATCAGTTCCGAGAAGCTGTCGAACGGGGTTGCGCTTGGGGCGCTTTCACCGGACGCCATCTCCTCGACCGCCTACGGCCCCGAGCAGATCTTGATCGAACTGCTGCCCCACGCGGGGCTGGCAGCCTTCGTTCTGCTGCTTCCCATCACCGGTGTCATCCTGCTGATCCTGGTGTTGGTGACCGCCTCGTATCGGCAGGTGGTCATGGCCTACACCCGGGCGGGGGGGTCCTACATCGTCGCGCGCGACAACTTCGGACCCCGGGTCGCGCAGATCGCCGCCGCGGCGCTGTTGATCGACTACGTGGTCACGGTTGCGGTGCAGTCAGCGGCCGGGACGGTGGCGGTGGTATCGGCGATTCCGGTGCTGGGTCACTACAGCCTCGAAATCACGGTCGCCGTGGTCCTCCTCATTTGCTATGTGAACCTGCGGGGACTGCGGGAAGCGGGACGGCCGTTCGCGGTGGCGACCTATGCCTTCGTCGTCATGGTCGGCCTGACCATCGTGGTCGGCGTCGTGCGCGCGATTTCCGGAAATCTGCCGGTGTACGACGCCGCGCACCTGGCCGGGACCGTGCCGGTTCACCAGGGCAACGGGTTGGTGATGGGCGCGACGATTCTGGTGCTGCTGCGCTCGTTCGCGAACGGGGGCTCGTCGTTGACCGGGGTCGAGGCGATCTCCAACACGGTCGACTATTTCCGAAAGCCCCAGGGCCGCAATGCGCGTCGAGTGCTTACCGCGATGGCCACCATCCTCGGCTTTCTGCTGGCCGGTGTAGCCTATCTGGCGCATGTCACGCACGCCACGCCCTATCTGACCGAATATCCGTCGGTCCTGTCGCAGGTCGGCCGTGCCGTCTTCGGCAACGGTGTCACCGGCAACATCCTCTACGTGCTGGTGCAGGCGTCGACCGCCGCCATTCTGTTCACCGGCGCCAATACCAGCTTCAACGGGTTCCCGGCCCTGGCCAGTTTTGTCGCCGAAGACCGCTTCCTGCCGCGTCAGCTCATGAAACGTGGTCATCGCCTGGTGTTTTCGAACGGCATCATCACGCTCGCTGCGCTGTCGTTGCTGTTGCTGGTGGTGACCGGCGGCTCGGTCAACGCGCTGGTCCCGTTCTATGCGATCGGCGTCTTCACCGGATTTTCGATGGCCGGCTACGGGATGACCAAACACCATCTGACTCATCGCGAACCCGGCTGGCGGCGCCGGCTGGCGATCAACCTGTCCGCGGCAATCCTGTCGACGATCGTGGTGGGCATCTTCGCGGTGGCGAAGTTCACCGAGGGTGCCTGGCTGGTCGTCGTCGTGTTCCCGCTGCTGGTGTTCACGCTGATGCGGCTCAACCGCGAATATCGCGCCGAGGCAGCGATTCTCGAGACGTTCCGCACCGATCGTCCGGAGTTGGTGAAGTATTCGCGCCACCGGGTGTTCGTGTTCGTCGACTCTGTCGACCTGGCGGTGATCGAAGCGTTGCGCTACGGCAGGGGATTGCGGGCCGACGAGCTGACCGCGGTGCACTTCATGATCGACCCGGCCCACGCCGCACAACTGCGAAATCGTTGGGACCACTACGAACTCGACACCCCGCTGCGGATCGTGGACTGCCCGGACCGGCGGCTCAGCCGGGCCTCGCAGCTGCTGGTCGCCAAGGCGCTCAACGAACATCCGCGTACCAATGTGACGGTGCTGCTGCCGCGTCGGACATTCGCGAGGCTGTTGGGTCGACTGCTGCACGACCGCACCGCCGACAAGATCTCCCGCGCGGTCAGCCTCATCCCCGACGCCGCGGCGACGATCGTCCCCTACGACGTAGAGTCGCGCATCAAGGAGGCCTACCCCGACAGCTTCGAGCAGCGTATCGCCCACGAGATCGAAAAAATCCAGGCATGGGTGTCCCAGGACGAGGACCAGGAGGTCGACGCCTACGAACACCCCGAGCGGCCGCGGTCGGTGATCATGATCGCGGGCCTGATTGCCGGGCAGCGCGCCACCATCGAGGGGCGGGTCAGTGAAGTCGAAGACGTCAGCAACCACGGGCGGACCCTGCGACAGATCGTCGTCGGGGACAACAGCGGGGAGATCACCATCAGCTTTCGCCCCGGCCACGGCGGCGCCGACGTCCAGCCCGGCCAACTGCTGCGGATCACCGGAAAGGCCCGCCAGTCCGGCACCCGGGCCATAACGATGGTCGACCCCGAGTATCAGGTCGTCGAGGATCCCGCGCGCGACGGTGAGTCTCCGGACTCCGAGGAAACGAGCAAAACGTAGCCTCGCGCTGAGCACCGCTCGCCGAGTTGCGTTGTGTGAAAAACGTTTTGACGACCCGACGCGCATGGCGGCCCGCGCAGGAAGCTGACGGTGTTCCAAACCGTTACGACCGAGTGACGTCAGCTGCCGAACTCGACGCTCGCCGCACGGTGATTTAAACGAGCCGCCGGCGAAGACATGCATGGTCCACAGGCCGGCAGCATGCAGCAATGCAGCGGATCGCGCGGTAGGCGGTGCGTTGAGCTCCGCCAGAGACGGCCGGCGAGCATCGCGGCGGGTCGGCGGGGTCCGGTAATGTCAGCTAAGAAACTGCTGTAAATTGACCATCTTAACTTGTAGAGTGACCAAAATCCGGTTCGACTGAGGTCGACGTGGCAAACATGCGTTGCCAGGATGGGGCACCGAGGGGTGAGCGCTCGACGACAAATTGATCTGCAGTTAAGTGAAACCCATTGGAGAGTCGCAAGTGTCGAACAACATCACCTGGCACGACCACAAGATCAGTCGCGGTGAGCGCGAGAGTCTCAATGGCCATAGGGGCTGCGTTATCTGGTTTACGGGGCTGAGCGGCAGCGGCAAGAGCACGGTGGCCAATGCCGTCGAACAAAAGCTGTACGAACGGGGCGTGAGAAGTTATCTCCTGGACGGCGATAACGTCCGCTACGGGCTCAACGCCGGTCCCGACATCCTCCAAGAGCGGCACGGCGCCGAATTCGCCAGCCGGTTCGGTCTGGCATTCTCCGCCGCGGATCGTGCGGAGAACATCCGGCGTATCGGCGCGGTGTCGAAATTGTTCTGCGAGGCCGGCCTCATCGCGCTGACGGCTTTCATCAGCCCGTATCGCCGCGACCGGGACGCGATCCGGGCCACTCTCGACGACGGAGATTTCCAGGAGATCTTCATCGATACCCCGATAGAGGTGTGTGAACAACGCGATCCCAAGGGCCTTTACAAGAAAGCCCGGGCCGGCGAGATCAAGGGGTTCACCGGGATCGACGACCCCTACGAATCACCTCTGCAGCCGGAACTGCGGCTCGACGGCGGCCGAAAGGATGCGGAAACGCTGGCCGCGGATGTGGTTTCTCATCTCGAGAAGACCGGCGTCATCCCCGCACCCGCTCGACGTCAACGGCTGTCAAATGCCAACGGCGAGAACAAATGAGGTCATGACATGAGCTACAAGGGGCACAACGGAAAACCGATCGTGGAGCGTGTGTCCACACAGGACGCGGCCGCCCAGATCAAGGGTTTGCCGCGAATTCCCATTTCGAAGGCCACTGCGCACGAGGTGATCAGCCTGTCGTACGGGTTCTTCACGCCGCTGGCGGGATTCATGGGACGCCAGGAAGTCGACGGCACCCTGGACAAGCTGGCGCTGCCGGATGGAACGCTGTGGAGCATCCCGATCGTCTTCGACCTGTCGGCGGACGACATCGAGAAGCTGGGGATCAAAGAAGGCGCCAGCGCCGTGCTCGAGTACCTCGACGCCCCCATCGCCATCTTCGACGTCACCCAGATCTACACCTACGACCTGCCGCGCCTCGCCGAGAAGACCTATGGCACAACCGATCCCCGGCACCCAGGGGTGAAGAAGACGCTGGCGTACAAGAATCGGTTCATCGGCGGGGACATCACGCTGATCAACGAGCCGATCTTCAACGAGCCTTTCAAGAGCTTCTGGCTAACTCCAAAGCAGCACCTGGACGCGCTGGCGGAGAAGAACTGGAATCACGTCGTCGCCCATCAGACTCGCAACGTGCCGCACACCGGCCACGAGGCGCTGATGAAGCAGGCGTGGCTGGCCGCGAACGAGGACGCACCCGTCGACAACCTGAACACCGGTGTGCTCGTCAACGCGATCATCGGGCAGAAGCGGGTGGGGGACTACATCGACGAAGCGATACTGTTGACCCAGGACGCGCTACGCACCAGCGGGTATTTCCGGGAGGACGTCCACAAGGTGACTTTCACCCTCTGGGACATGCGATATGCCGGGCCGCGGGAGGCGATCTTCCACGCGATCCTGAGAACCAACCTTGGATGCACGCACCACATGTTCGGCCGAGACCACGCCGGGGTCGGCGAGTTCTACCACCCGTACGACTCGCAGAACCTGCTCCAGGAGCACAGGTCGGAGCTGGACATCAAACCGGTGTTCCTCAGGGAGAACTGGTACTGCCCGGAATGCCAGGAGGTGACCAACTCGGCACTGTGCGGCCACGAGTCGCAGGCGCAGAGTTTCAGCGGCAGCTTGATCAGAAGCATCCTGACGGACGAGGTCAAGCCTACCCAGCAGGTCATGCGGCACGAGGTGTTCGAAGTGGTGATGGAATCCGCCATCAAGTACGGCCAGGGTTCCCCGTTCGTCACCGAGGAGTATCTGGAAGACAGGCTGCCGGTCTTCACGCTGAACCAGGTGGAGGGAGCGGAATCGTGAGCGGCAACGAAGCAAAGATCAAGGTCAACGTGTGGATCAACGAGGAACGGCTCGAGTTGCTGCACAACGCCGGGATGGCCGATTCGGCGAAGGAGGCATTCGCCGGCATGAAGCTCTTGGAGATCTACACGACCGAAGAGCAGAAGGACATTGTTCTGCAACGCTTTCCGGGGGCCAAGTACGATTCCGCAACCACCAAGTCCATTGAGTTGCTCCCCAAGAACGCCAAGGACCGGCTGTTGGAGCTGTCCATCGCACTGCATTCCACCGGTCCCGACGTGGTGGACCGCTTTCTCGCGGAAGTGCAACGCTGAGAACAGACTTCAGGCCCGTCTCACAGTCCTGTCAAGCCGAACGCGAGCAGGACACAACCGACCCCGGCGAACAGGGCCACAACCTCGACGCGACGGCGCGACCGGATCCAGTCCTGCAAGGCAGTCATCGCCGCGCGCGTGGGCTGCGGCGCCACCAGATAGGCGACCACCGGAATCTCCACCAGTGCGAACGCGACGACGTGGAACATCAGCAGCGCGCCCACCTGCTTCATGACTGCCGCGCCGGACGCCAAGATGATTGCCAGCGCCCCCAGATAATCCACCGACGGCAGCGCGATCCCCAGCCCAGCCACCCCCGCGACCCACAGCGAACGCCCGTCCAGCAGCCGAAGAGTCCACGATTCCAACCTTCCCGGGCCGGCATCGCGGTCGTCGGGCATACCCTCCGTGGCGCGTTCGCCCATCCGGTCCGCGAAGATCTTCGCCGCCAGCACCGTCGCGAACAGCAGCGCCACCGTGCCGGTCAGGACCTGCGTCCGCGGCAACGTGAAATACCCGGACCCCAGCAGCAGGTGCCGAAAGACCAATAGAACGGCCAGACCTACGGTCAGCCCCATCGCGAACCCGCCGGACAAGAACGCGAGCAGCTGCAGGATCGGTCTGGGTCTGTTCAGCATCAACACCGTCATGCCGATG